>JBFHKL010000028.1:0-24340 GCA_041595375.1 Saccharicrinis sp. | reverse complement strand
GTTATTGCTACAGAACAAAACAACACTGATCTGGCTATCGCGGTTAAAATGACGCAATCGGATATAGCCAGGTTTAGGGAATCGGAGTTGGGAGCAGCGGTAAAAAATATTATCAGCAAGGCCAATGAAAATCTAGAGACTCTTGCCGAGTTTGGCATTACCCAGGATGTGATTACCGAACTAAGTACCAGTGTCGACGACTTTAATGTATTGATAGGCCAACCCCGTACTATTTTAAGTCAGAAATATGCGGCCTTAAAAAATATAGAAGAACTGTTTGATGAGGGGAACTCCCTTTTAAAACTTCAGATCGATAATTCGATGCTCTTATTTCGCATCTCACAAACCGAATTTTATAAGGGTTATCAAAATGCACGAACAATAATTGATAATTAAAATTATAAAAAACGAGGTTGTCTTAAAAGTTTGTATGATGGTTTTTACTTTTTCGATAGCTTCGTTTTTTTTATAGCCAAGTCACCTTTTTACACATCACAAGCCTACAAATATGCCCCTATGAATGAAAATATATTATTATATCATCTTATCATTAAGCTTGGTGCCATTTTAGGCGCTTCGTTGCTTATTGAGCGTATACTTAGCTTTATTAATGTGGCCATCAACCGTATGTTTATTTTTCAGTATACCTATCAATTTACTAAAGCCGAAAAACTAAAGGAACAACTGAAACGGGACCAACAAGCGATAAAAGAAAGTGCACTGATTAGTAATGAAACCCTTGTGGATAGTGAGGTGGAAGAAATTCCTTTTCATCCTGACTTACCTGAAGAAAAAAAAGTCAATACTTCTTTTGAGCTAGTACTTATCCGTCCTATCAAAGAGCTGCTAAATGACCAGAAACGCTTTTTAAAGTACAAGGAAAACAATACGATCAGGAAAGAATTCTGGATGCAGATTTTCGGAATGCTTATCGCTATTTTTGTGTGCAGGGCATTGGGATTTTCCATCTGGGAATTTTTTAGTTACAGTCCCGTAAGCGGCTTTCCCGAACCCTCTACCTTTGGGTTTATTTTTACCGGCGTAATCATAGGGGCAGGAAGTAAACCGATCAGTTTTTTGATGAATTTTTTGTTGCATCGGAAAATTGAAATAGATAAAGAGGAGGTAACAGAAGAAGCTAAAAATAGTCCGGATGCTGAAATTAAGCCATCGATTAGCCACGAAATAGATAAAGAGCAGATCAGTAAAGCCGTTAAAAAAGAAGCTCCTAGCATAGAGGAGCTGGTAGGTTTTCAGTACGATGGAGGAGATCGTCCTGAGCGGCTAAACAATACCCATCAGTATAAAAAAGATGTTGATATTGATTTAATTGTGTATCATCATACCTGCATGCACAGCGATGCGCCTTTTGAGGAAGTGGTTAAAGAGTTTGATCGTAAAGGATGGCTTACCGGTTACCATTGCGTTGTTTTTAAAGATGGTAGTATCAGGGTGCTCTGTCGTTGGGATCGTTTTGGCAATCATGCACTGGGACATAACAATCATTCCTTTGGTCTTGCCTTTCAAGGAAATTTTGAACCCAATCCAAATATTCCTTCCTCAAACCCCGATAAAAAACTGGGCATCATGATTCCTACCTCAAAGCAATTGCATGCTGCGGCAAGGGTAATGGCCTTGTATGCACATATGCACAATATCCCTTTTGTTTTTCCTCAGACCATAAAAACAGGAGATCCTGTGAAAGGAATTATCCCCCATTATTTAATAGCCAATAAAGCTTGTCCAGGCGGAAACTTCCCGCATGCTGCATTTAAGGAGTATATCACTAATTATTACAATGCCTGGAAGCAGGATGGAGAATTTAAGTCGGCACTCGACTTGTTTAAAAAGAATCCATTGCTAATGCCCTAACAAGATATTTATGCATATGTTTATTACAATAATACATCCCGTTTTTAGTGCTATGCTTGCTGTAGTGGGCGAGTCAACAGCAATAGTATCGTCAACAGCCGTTATTACCAAAGTGACCTACCTCTTATTTCTTTTTTTGATACTGGCTCTCTTTGTAGAGCGCAGTACTGAGATATTTATGAGCGTAGTAAAATATATTGATTTAAAAAAGGACTGGTATACATTCTGGAATGCTCAGGCCGAGAAATATAAAATTCGTATGGATCGTTTATTTGGCTATCAGGGATCGGATACGGAGGATAAAAAGTTATTGTTTCGCTGGATATTATGGAGTATTATTTCAGAAAGTCCCAATGTAGGAGGAAAAGATATTATTGCTGCCAAAACCATACGCACGCAATATTACCGCATTATTAGCAGGGTGTTTGCCTTGCTCCTTTCTGTTTTTTTCTCTATTTGGATGTATACTTATTTAGAAGTTGATTTGATAAGTATTCTGAATAGAGTAAGTGAGGAAGAACTGATTGCTTATCTTCCCGATTGGGTAAAAATAATATTAACCGCCGGTATTCTTACCGCTGGTTCGGAACCCTTGCATCAGTTAATTTTACGCTTTGAACGTGTTGGACAATCGAAAAAAACGAAGGTATGATACAGGCATGGAAATTTATCTCTAACAATATGGATCTGCTTGTATTAGCAGCCATACTTATTGTGGTGTTTATTCTCTTTATACGCGATTTTGATTTGAAAAATAAAAGATCATGGATGATTTTGCTCGGCTTATCTGCCTTGGGAGCCATTGTTTTTTATAGAGCTATAAAAAAGAACCAGTTGCTTAAAGAGTTAGAGAAACTCGAAAAGGAACTTGAAAAGCTTGAAGAAGAATACAACAATCTTGAAAAAAAGGCTCAAATAAGCCATGAAAATCTGGAAAAAGCCAGAGAAAAATTGAGGGAGGCCAAGAAGAAAACAGCCCTTGACATACTTCGTATAGATGAAAAGTACCACCAGGATGTGCAGGAGATAGAAAAAGAAATTGAGGAGACAAAACCGGAGGATATGATCTTACGCGTTCGTGAAATAATTAATAACTGAGAAAAATGAAAATAGTACTGATAATGCTATGCTGTATTTTTACAATTGGACTAGCACAAGCCCAAGAAAGTATACACATAAAAGGAAAAGATATTTCGGGAAAAGAAGCTCAGCCTGATTACTGGTTATTTAGCGATGCACAGGATACTATTGTGGCCCTTCATTACTCAGAATATGTACAGATGGTACGTAAAATGGAAGTCATGCAGTTGCAAGTAGCTGCGCAGGATTCGATACTAAAAGCTAAAAATGAGTTGTTAGCTGTTTTTGATAATTATGAACAAAAGGCCGAAATACATATCCTTACCCAGGATAGTCTGCTGAACTATGCCGACTCCTTATATAGGGGCTATAAAGATTTGTACCATGATATGAAATCGCTTGCCGATATAAATAAGTTTGGACTGCTATTGGGAACCGGTGTGCATAAATACGATACGTATAGTTTAAAATATGTGTTTGACTTAGGTGTTGAATACAATAAAATACAGCTGAGCAGTCAGTTTGGAGAAAAATACAAGGCCTTTACCGTAAGCTATAGAATCCCCTTGTTTTAATATAGGTCAACGCTTGGCGAATTAGTGTAATCAACAGCATTTTTTTTTACCTGATTAAGCTTTTATAAATTGGTTCAAAGAAAAAAAGACTTAATTTCAAATCGTAAATAAAATCATCGGACAGCGTTCAGCTTACATTGAAAACTTGGATTAAATATGGTCTCTTAAATTCCATAATTGGATTGATAATAGGAATATTTATAGTTTTTACAGCTATAGGAGACGGATACTTCGTCTTTGGAATCGCAGCGCCTATTGCAGCATTCTTGACGGGTGGATTATTGTGGAAATTGATTGTGATGAAGAAGATTGACGGCGCAAGAATTATAATTACGGGGTTATTGACTGGTACAGTTTCTCATTACATTACTTTTGTTTTACTTAGTATTGGAGCGAATATTTGCTACTGGACAACGGGAGGTTGTACAGGTTCACTTGGAGGGCCTCCTGCAAGCATTTTAGTGATGTTGAGTGGGAGTTTTGCCTTTTCGTTTTTTAGTTTATTGTTTTTTGGATGGATAACTGCACCAGTTTCTGTTATTATTGGATTCATTTTAAAACGATTAGAAAATGAATAAAACCCAGCAGGTAACAATATGTAAATGTAATGCGGGCAAGTTAGGTATTGTAGCAGTCTGCCAATTTGCTATCTTTGGTAACATAATTAAGAAGTAAATGCGTTTAAACGCGCACTATCCTTAGACTTAACGTTGTATATAATAGCCCAAGTCGCATTTAAAGTAAAGATTAATGTTTAATAAGATCGATTCAAATTATAACTCAGATGTAAAACTTATTAGATTTCACAATCTGAAATTATTCAAAAAGATAATTCTTTCATTAGTTGTTACTGTTTTAATTAATTCGCTATTTTTTATATATCGTGGTGATTTTTCTTGGGGTGTTCTAATTGTACTTTTTATTGCAGCGGGATTTACATTATTTCCAATTTTTGAGAAAACAGAGTTGATTGATATAAAGTGGGATGAGAATAATGCTTTGATATTTACGTATTATAACTTACTTGACAAAATAGTTACTGAAAGCTTTAAAAAATCTAACATTAAGTCGATACGTGTTAAATCAAGACAGAAACGTGTAGTTATTGAACTAATCGATTATAGAGTTATTAAATTGGATTATACAAAACAACAAGAACTTGATATTCTTAATTCAAGATTTGATTCAATGCTATAGATTCAAATAGGAATCCAGATTTGTAAAAAAAATATAAATCGACTATTGACTTGATTAAATACAAATGGGTTCATGAAAAAAATAATTAATACCCTTGTGGATTATCAATAAAAAGAAGTGAATATGCCAATGGATATTCTGGAGCATTTTAAGTTTATTCTGCGTTATAAAATTTCAACAAAACTTAGGCTATGCCTCAATTTTATGCCTTGCCTAGACTCAAAAGCTCTAAAATTATTTAATGCTACTTTCATAGTACAATTGGTATAACAGGTCCTGTGTTACCTCGTTTACTACTAGTTATTTACTAAAAAGTATACATCATCTGCCAAAATGTTTAAGTGCTAAACAGCATTCATAAGCGAACTTTGTACCATAATAATTTTATTAAAACGAAACGGTTTGAATTATGAGTGATAAAACATTTGGAAAAAAAGGATGGACACCAGAGATCATGAAATCTCAGAAAGGGAAAACATTTGTTATTACTGGTACTACCAGCGGTACAGGATTTGAAGCAGCGCGCATCTTACTATCAAAGGGAGCAAAAGTGGTGATGTTGAACCGTAATTCCAAAAAATCAGAGGATGTTATTGCCATGTATAAAAAAGAGTTGGGCAATAATATCGACGTTTCTTATATAACCATTGACTTAGGAAAACAGGCTTCGGTAAAAAAAGCGGCTGAAGAAGTACTAAAAACCCTTTCGCGTATAGATGCACTAATGTGTAACGGCGCTATAGCACAGGTGCCAAAACAAATAATAACCGAAGATGGCTGGGAAAGTCAGATGGGGGTTAATTACTACGGACATTTTACCCTACAAGCTTTGCTATATCCTTTGATTGAAAAGTCTAAAGGACGTATCGTAACAGTTGGTAGTTTGGGCTATGATATGGGGCTCAGGACTATCAAATTTGACGATCTGAACTGGGATAAAGATTACACAGCAAATGATGCTTATAGTCAAAGTAAACTGGCTCAGATCATGACCATTTATGAGTTACAGGAAAGATTAGCAAAAGCGGGTAAAATCGATGTAAAAGCCTATGCTTGTCATCCTGGTTCTTCAAGAACCAACTTAATAAATACCAGTGGTAGTTTTATGATGAGGGTTATTTTTGGTCTGATGAAATTGTCACCAATGACACAACCAGCTGAAAATGGAGCCTATCCAGAATTAATGTGTGCTACAGAAGAGGATTTAGATCAGACAGCGTTTTATGGACCTACAGGACGAAGCAATTGGGTTGGCCCGGTCGGAGCTCATCATCTTGAACCTCATGCTAAGGATAAAGCCGTTGCACATAAGTTGTGGGAATTATCAGAGAAGGAAACGGGTATGATGTGGAACTTATAAATTTAAAATTATGGAAATTTTAAAAACAGCAACAGATTGGGCAAAAGCCGAAGTCTTTTCATCTTCATTTTTCATCGTCTTCGGGATTGTATTTGTTGTCGTAAGCGTTGGATTCTGGCAATTAGGAAAAACAGACCTGGCCAAAGCATACCTCATTCCTACTGCAGTAGCCGGGGTATTACTTTTAACTATAGGCACTGGATTAGTATATACCAACCTTACAAGAATTTCAAGCTTTAAGGAAGACTTCAATAAGGATGCTCCAGCTTTTGTTCAATCAGAAATTGAACGTGTAGATGCCACATTAAAGGAATATAAAACAGTCGTATTTACTGCTATCCCATTAATCATTATAGCCTTTGCACTTATTCTCTTTTTTGTTAACACGCCAACATGGCGAGCAATTAGCATTACAACAATTGCAATGCTCATGATTATTTTGTTTATAGATGGTACTGCCCATGCCCGAATAGAAGTATATAAAAATCAATTAGTAAAAAAATCAAAAAGTAATCAACACCTTTAGTTTCTACTTTGTAAATTTGTTGTAATGGATCATGTAAACTTTAAAAATATTACAGAATTTAATCAGGCTCAGGGCCTACCTGCTCCTGAAAATCCTCTATTTAGTATTGGTAGCAAAAAGTTGAATACTGATGAGATTCAAGATTGTGTTTCTTCGAATAAAGAAATGAGCTATACCAACCAATTTTACATCATCAGTCTTAAAAATATTGTTTCAGGTGAAATACTTTATGGCCGAACAAAGTACGATTGCGATACGGGAACCTTGCTGTTTTCTGCCCCCAATCAGACCTATACGGTAAAGGACATTGTAGTTAGTTCCGAATCATGGTTTATTGTTTTTCACGAAGATTATATACGAGGACTGGACATTCAAAAGCGAATTAAGAAATACAACTTCTTCAATTACAATGTTAATGAAGCTCTGCATCTATCACCCAAGGAAGAGCTTATCTTAAAATCTGTTTTTCGCAATATTGAAGTAGAGTACCAAAATAATCAGGATGAGTTTAGCAAGGAGATTATTCTAACTCATTTAGATGCCCTATTAAAATATGCCGACCGTTTTTACAAGCGACAGTTCCTGAACCGTAAAGAGATTAACAAGGTTCTCTTTACACGTTTCAAGGAAATACTGGATGAGTATTTGGAGTCGGGTCAGTTAAAAGAAAAAGGAATCCCAACTGTTGAGTGGATTGCAGATCAGTTGGGTGTGAGCCGGCGGTACATGAGTGATACCATTAAAGCTGAAACAGGGAAGACAGCTGTTGACCAAATTAATTTGTATTTGGTTGAAGAAGCTAAGAATCTACTGCTTGCTCCGAATGCTTCAATATCTGAAACAGCATATGATCTGGGGTTTGAATATCCGCAATATTTTTCACGCCTTTTTAAGAAGAAAACAGGAGTTAGCCCTAAAGAATATATTGAGAATGCTGGGGTAAATTGATATTAAACCAATAAACGTGGGCTAGCAAAATTTCGATCTTTACTTTTTGTTTATGAGCGTGCAAGCATTCTTCACGGCTATACTTTTTTTTATGGTAATGATAAAAAGAAGTAATAAAGAAATAAGTTCTCTCCGGCTTCCCCGTGAGGGGGAAGGGTGTTTACCTACTTCGAAGTTGATTATGCAACACTGGGGCCGAATTTTACAAACTCAGACTTTATTTCCTTTATACTTTCACCTTGTTCCTTGTTAATCTTTATACTTAAAACTCTACTCCCTTTAACCTTGTATTGCGTGTTTTTCCAGACGGGTTAAACGATTTGTTTTATACTCAAAAGACAATAATACCTCCAGGAACAATTGAAAATAGCCTACATTTATTTGCAGATCAGACAGAAATTAGAAACGGTTCATTTTTCTGTCTTTTAGCCATCGGTTTAAAAAAATGACGATTCTCAATTGCATATCAATAAAAGGGAAGAGATTTATTGTATGTTATTCAAATTTAATTGATCCCTTGTTTTCCTGCTTGGGTTCGTAGGCATAAATCTTGCGTAGCAGATCGGCATATTTATTATACAGTACTCTCCGTTTTAATTTTAGGGTGGCCGATAATTCTCCTGTAGGAGCAGTCCAGGCTTCGTATACTACCCTGAACCGTTTAATTTGTTCGTGTTGGCCTAATAGCTTATTGGTTTTGCTTACTTCTTTTTGAAAAGCAGCCAGTACTTTTTTGTTTTTAATGAGTTCTTTGTTATCTCTAAAGTGTATTTTATGGTCATGAGCCCAAGTGTGTAAATGATCAAAATTGGGAGATAAAAGTGCGCTGGCAAATTTTTCACTTTCTCCTACTACCATGGCTTGCTCAATAAAAATAGATTCCTTCAGTTTGTTTTCAATGGCTTGAGGAGCAATATATTTTCCGGCAGAGGTTTTAAACATTTCTTTTTTCCGGTCGGTGATTTTCAAAAATTTGCCCTGAAGCAATTCGCCAATGTCGCCGGTATGAAACCATCCATCCTTATCGATTACTTCAGCAGTAAGTTCAGGATTTTTGTAGTATCCCTTCATCACGCAAGGGCCTTTGGTCAGTATTTCTCCATCGTCATCTATCTTTACTTCGATGTTTTTTAACACAGGGCCTACGCTTCCTATAAGCAGGTTGCCGGCTTTAAGGCTGTAATTGGTGGCAATCACAGGTGCTGTTTCGGTTAATCCATATCCTTCCATCAGGTGAATGCCGGCAGCAAAAAACAGACGGCTTAACCTGGGTTGTAAGGCAGCTCCTCCGGAGATAACAAATTGTAGATTACCACCAAAGCTCTTTTGCCATTTACTAAAAACCAGTTTACGTGCCAGTTGCAGTTTAAGACGATAGAATAAATGATTGTTATTTTCTTTACTATAACGTTCTCCGAGTCGCATGGCCCAAAAGAAAATTATTTTTTGCAGACCGCCAAGATCCTCTCCTTTGGATACAATACGGTCGTATATGCGCTCTATCACTCTAGGTACGGTGACAAAGGCATTGATTTTTGCCGAAGCCATATCTCTGGACAGAGTGCCTATATTTTCGGCATAAAAAATACTACATCCCTTAGCCTGAAACAGGTAGTTAACCATGCGTTCGTAAACATGGCACAGGGGTAAAAAACTAAGAAGACGCGAATGGTTATATAGTTGAAATAAATCCCAAACACCATGTACATTATTTAAAAAGTTGCGGTGCGAAAGCATAACTCCTTTGGGTAAGCCTGTTGTTCCTGATGTATAAATGATTGAGGCAATGTCATCCGGAGTAATTGTTTTCTTTGTTTCCTGTAGCGAGGCCTCTAATTTTTCTTTATTATCCTTTCCCAATTGTGTAACTATACTCCAGTGTTGAGCCTCTTCCACTTTATTGAAGGTGAGCAGGTGTTTTATACGTTTAACATCTTCGCTGATGGGTTTTATTTTTTTATATAATGAGGCATCAGAAACAATAATAGCTTTTACTTCGGAGTGCGCAAAAATAAAGAGGAACTCATCTTCTCCAATGGTAGGGTAAACAGGTACATGTATCACACCAATCATAGCCATACCCATATCCACAAAATTCCATTCCGGGCGGTTATTTGATATGGTTGCTATTTTGTCTCCCTTTTTAAAGCCCATGGCCAACAATCCTTTGGCAAAGTTATTGGCATTTTCTATGTAGGTTTCAACACTGTAATTCTGCCATTTCCCATTTTTCCTGGCATTAAGTAGGTCGTTCTTCGGGTTGGATTGTTGTAAGTGTTCTAAAATGTCAAAGGTTCTGTCAAAATTCATTCTGTACCAAATTAAATAATTAAATAATGGAAGAATGCCTGATGTATTTTCCTCTTTTGTAAGGGATGGTGCCTACATTGCGGGATGCCATACGATTAGGTATAACCACTATTTTTTTAACAAGCAGGTTGTTATGCTGTATTTACCCCGCTGTTTTTCATTCGAAACTTGCTAATTGGGCGCAATTTAATATTTATTTATCAATCAATATTCTATAATTTTTGTTTAATGGTTATATTTATGCCTTATTGAAAAATATAATCGTGCTTTTATGAAAACCGGATACTTGCTATTACTATTTTGCTTATTGTTTTTTAAACCTTCTGTAGCTCAGGATACTACTCGTATTTCTTTGCTGTTTTTAGGTGATGTAATGGGGCATGACACCCAAATAAATAGTGCCTTTAATACGCAATTGGGAGAGTATGATTATTCCGGTTGTTTTAAATATGTAAGTAATATTTTTGAAGATGCTGATTTTACCATTGCCAATCTGGAAGTAACGCTAGCAGGTCCTCCTTTCAAGGGGTATCCTCAGTTTAGTTCGCCCGATGCATTAGCCATTGCCCTAAAGGATGCAGGAGTGGATGCTATGGTAACAGCGAATAATCATTGTGTTGATCGTAGAAAGCAAGGCCTGGAACGAACCATTGATGTGTTGGATAGTCTGGAAATTCCTCATACAGGAACCTTTAAGGATGAAGCGCAAAGAACAACTCATAACCCGCTGTTATTGCGCAAGAATGGTGTTAAAATTGCCATCCTTAATTATACCTATGGGACCAATGGTATAGCAGTAAGCGAACCTAATGTGGTGAATTTTTTAGATAAAGAGCTTATTGTTAAGGATATTCACAGTGCCAAGGCCTTAAATCCCGATAAAATTATTGCTTTTGTTCACTGGGGGCTTGAGTATCAAACTTCACCCAATGGGGAGCAGAAAGAATTTAACCAATTATTTAAAGATAATGGAGTAGATGTTGTCATTGGATCTCATCCTCATGTAGTGCAACCTATTTATTTTGAACAAGATCATTTTGTGGTTTATTCATTGGGTAATTTCATATCTAACCAGCGTACTGCACCCCGAGATGGTGGGGTAATGGTGCGTATTGAGCTTTCTAAAGTGGGAAATGAAACCTTTGTAAGCGATGCTGGATATTACCTGACATGGGTGCATACGCCAACCATAAATGGTAAGAAAGAGTTTTATGTATTGCCTGTTAATGCTTTTGAGCAAGAGGCTCTTTTTATGGATGATAAAGCAAATAATCGCTTAATTGAGTATGGTAATGAGGCCAGAGATATTTACTCAAATAATGTGAATATTGTTGAATATATTTTTGATAAGGATTTACCGGGTTGGGTAAAGAATACCTCACAAAGGAGTGAATAGCTCAACAATAAAGGAATGTATTTATAGCAGTATTTCGATATTCAAAATTTAAGCAAGAGCTATACTCATTGTATGTCTATATTTAAAACAGACCAGAAGTATTTTTTTAGTAAATGTCAGGATAAATAAATTGTTTCATCTGAATATAATCAAGTCTAATACAAAAAAGTTTTGGTTCAGGCATGCTTATTATGCTCGTATATGTAATATCTCTATTTTGGTGGATATTATACTAATTTCTCATTTTTTATGATTCTGACAAAAAAAGCCTGGTTATTGTTACTGACTATTTTGTTTGTGGGTAATGCGCTAAGTGCACAACAAAAGTTTACCATTCGAGGGCGAATAACTGATGCTAAAACAGGTGAAGATTTGGTTGGGGTAACTATTTTTACCGACGACCATTCTGCCGGAACAGCTACCAATACCTATGGATTTTATTCATTAACGCTCAGTCAGGGTAAGTATCAGATTAACTATAGTTATTTGGGCTATCGTACCATTAGACAAGAAGTCATACTGAATGGTAACCTGACAATCAATATGCCTCTTGATTTAGAAGGAACCGATTTGGAAGAAGTGGTGGTAAGGGCTGAGAAAAGAGATCAAAATCTCACCTCTACAGATATGGGGGTGGAGAAGCTGAATATGAAGCATATCAGTAAGATTCCGGTATTGTTTGGGGAGAAAGATGTTTTGAAAACTATACAATTACTGCCCGGTATTAGTACAGCCTCAGAAGGAGGAAGTGGGTTTAGTGTGCGTGGTGGCTCAATAGATCAAAACCTTATTTTGTTGGATGAAGCAACGATTTATAGTGCTTCGCATTTGATGGGATTCTTCTCCATCTTTAATTCCGATGCCATAAAAGATATGACCATCTACAAAGGGGGTATACCTGCCAATTATGGTGGACGGGCAGCTTCTGTACTGGATATATCGATGCGGGAAGGGAATATGAAAGATTTTAATGCTTCTGGAGGAATTGGTCTGATTTCGTCGCGCTTAACCCTCGAGGGGCCATTAAATAAGGATAAGGCTTCGTTTATGTTAGCCGGCCGCCGGAGTTATGCGGATTTAATGGCCAAAGGCGCCGGAATAATAGATAGTGGTACCGATTTGTATTTTTATGATGTGAATGCGAAGCTTAATTATAAGATTAATGATAACAACCGGGTTTTCTTGTCTGCCTATATCGGAAAGGATGATTTTGGGGTTGATGATTTAGGAATGGATTGGGGAAATACTACAGCTACCATTAGGTGGAATCATCTTTTTAGTCCAAAATTATTTTCGAACACGACTTTTATTTATAGTGAATACGATTATGGTTTTAATCTGGGTGATGATGGGAGTATGTCATCGGGTATTAATGATTGGAACTTTAAAGAAGATTTTACCTGGTACGTAAGCCCCCTAAATACGCTTAAGTTTGGATTGGGAGCGGCTTATCATACTTTCAATAATGGGGAGTTTTATTTTGACGATAATACAATCTCAGATATTGTTATACCGGAAAAATATGCATTGGAATCAGGTGTATATCTGACCAATCATCAAAAAATAAATACCAGGTTATCCGCCGATTATGGCTTGCGATTGGGCTTGTTTCAGCAGTTTGGCGAAGGGTATAATTATACATATGACGATAACAACGAAGTAGTTAGTGAAAAGTATTATGGATCAGGATCAGTCATGTCGTCATATAGCAGTCTGGAGCCACGGATAGCATTGAATTATCGGGTCAATAAAAAAACTTCGCTTAAGGTATCTTATAACCGGATGGTTCAATTCCTGCATATGTTATCAAACAGCACATCGGGGCAGCCAACAGATACGTGGATGCCTAGTACAGCTTTGGTAAAACCCACTAAAGTTAACCAATATTCACTAGGCTTTTTTCGTAATTTTAACGAGAATAAGTATGAGTTTTCCATCGAATCGTACTATAAAAAAATGATTAAGGTCAGTGATTATGAAGATGGAACAGACGTAATGCTGAACGAAGATATTGAAGCTTACATTTTGCAGGGAGAGGGACGAAGTTATGGTGCAGAGTTTTATATAAAGAAAAAATATGGCAAGCTAAATGGTTGGTTGAGTTATACCTTGGCCAAAACAGAAAAAAGGATTGACGGCATCAATAATGGGGAGTGGTACAACTCTACTTACGATAAGACACATGATTTATCAATAGTGGGAAGTTATGAAATGTCAAAACGTTTTTCCTTATCGGCTAACTGGGTTTATTATACCGGTAATTCGGTCACCTTTCCAACAGGAAGTTATACCTTCGATGGAAAAGTTTATCCTTACTATACTTCGCGTAATAAAGACCGAATGCCCGATTATCACCGTTTGGATGTTGCGGTTCATCTGAATTCGAAAAATAAAAAACGAATGCAATCAAGTTGGGATTTTTCAATATATAATTTGTATAACCGTAAAAATGCCTATACCATAGAGTTTCGCGAGAGTTCAGAAAATTCGGGAGAAACAGAAGCAGTTAAGATTTACCTTTTTGGTATGATCCCTTCAGTAACCTGGAATTTTAAATTTTAATCTAAAGATGAAATTAATGTCTGTTTTAAAATATATATATATAGTAACTCTTGTAAGTATTTTATGTAGCTGTGAAGAGGTCATCGATCTGGATCTGGAGACTTCTGATCCGGCATTGGTCATGGATGGAGAGATTATGCTGAATAAGACGGCAGAGCTTACGATAAGTTATACTACTGATTATTATGGCACGGAAGAAGCTTCCTATGAAAATGATGCTATCGTGATCTTAAGTACTTCAAAAGGAGCGTCAGAGGAATTGGTTTTTCAGGGTGATGGCTTTTATATAGGTACCCAAATATATGGCCAAAAAGGGGTGGAGTATACCTTAAGTGTAACTATTGACGGGATTGAATATACGGCCAGCTCAAGCCTATTAACACCTACTTCTTTGGTGGCATTAACACCTGTAGAGAGCAGTCGTAGTATTGGGAGTGATACCTATTATGAGCTTGAAGTAGCCTTTACCAATAATGTGAATGAGGAAAATTATTATCTGGTCAAGTATCTTTATGAAGATGATGAAGGAGATCAGGAAGATTATTCCACTCTTTCATGGGAGTATTTTTCCACTAACGAGGTGCTTGCTTATTCGGGGTATTATACCTTTGATGAAGGAACTGTTGTTACGGTGAAAATCTATTCCATTGATGAAGGAACTTATGAATATTATTCAGCTCTTGATGATATAGATGGAGAGGGTTTTGGAGGAGTGTCAACTCCCTATAATCCCGAATCTAATTTTGGCGAAGATGTGTTGGGGTATTTCAGAGCCTGGTCCATGGATCAACAGCAAGTTACTATGCTCTTGGAATAGTAACTATTCTTTTCATAGTAAAAGGATCTATTCAACAGTCTATGAAGAACTAAATTCTCTTTTATGAATAAGCATGGCAGCGGGTTATTATGAGGGGCAAAAGCCTTGCGACAGCTGTCCTTAGGCCTTGTGACTACTCTATATGGCCGATAACCAGTAAATAGCTGTCCACTAGCTTACTTACAGTTGGTCGCAGAACGCTGCCTTTGCTCAAGGAGTATTAATGAAACACCAGTACAGCCAATATAAGCACAATTATACTTATTGCTAAATTCAGGTTTTGAAGAGGTACGAGTTTATTAAAAGCCTGAGATTCTTGCTCCTTTTTTGCTTTTTTGGCCCTGATGCTTATGACCACTAATAATACTAAAAGCAATACAACCAAGGTTAATTTAGTGATAAGTAGTGGCATGGTTCCCAATACAGACCAATACGGTGTCATTAAATAGCCACCTGTAATAATAAGCAAGGTTAGGCCTGTTTTACCCAGATAATTTAAGCTAAGGAGGCCGGAATTGAATTTGACAAAGAGCTCATTATCAAACTTATTGGATACGCGCTTTAAAATAAAGCCTGAAATAGCAGCGCCGATAAATATGGCAACAGATAGAATATGAATAATTAGCATTACATCCCTCATGGTGATATTATTTTAGGTTATAGTATATCAAACCAATAGGAGCAGAATTTGTTTAGAGGAGTTGGGAAGATTAAGCAGATTTATTAAATAAATCTGCTTAATCAATATTTTTTGTGGTTTTATTTTCCTGGATCAATCTCAAATAACAACTGATCTTTCATCACCGTATCTTCAGATTTTACCTGAAGGCTTTTTATCACCCCATTGATGGGACTTATAATTTCGTTTTGCATTTTCATGGCTTCCAGAATCATTACCGGCTCACCTTTATGCACTTCCTGACCTTCTGTCATAAGCACGGCCACAATTTCCCCTGGTAAAGGAGCATTGATCTTTTCTATCTTTTTTCCGGCACTCTTCAATAGTTTTTCACGACGTTTACTAGCCAGCTCTGTTTCAATGGTAAAATGATAGGTATTCCCATTAATCATCACTGAACATTCATTTTGTTTGAGGCTGAGTACTTCTCCAACATGAGTTCTCTGTGTACATTTTATCAGACATTCATCGTTTTCAAGGCCTTCTATATCAATGTTTGTTTTGCGGTTGTTTATCTTATATATCTCGCCATCTCTTAAGGTAACAGTTACTTTCTTGTCACCCGTTAAGGTATAATTTTTTGTATGGTGTATTAATTTCATAATGATCTAATGATTTATGATGAATGATTTTTCCCTAAAAGAAAAATCATGCGACGGTATAACCATATTATTTTTTCTATCAACCATTCTTTAATGGGCAATAGCTGGTTTAATTACCCTTTTATTTTTTTACTCATAGCCCATGCCGAAACGGGTTTACTACCTAGTTCTCCAGAGTTAATTCTTTCTTGCTCAATTAAATAAGCTTTCATGGCAAGAGCCGCAGCGGCAATAAGCTCATTGTCTTCCTGAAAGTAACTTTGTTCCAGATCTGTTTCAATAAATGAGGTAGTGTATTTTCCTTTTATAAAAGATGGGGTCTGCATAACCTGCTTAAAAAATGGTAATGTTGTTTTTACCCCCTTAATGGTTGTGCTATTTAATACCGTTCTGCAGTTTTTAATGGTCTCTGCTCTGGTTTTGCCGGTGATAATTAACTTAGCCACCAGGGAGTCGAAACTGGAAACCACAACCTTACCTTTTTGATATCCGGAATCGCATCGTAAATATTTCTTTTCAGGGATATCCATTTGTTCTATTAAACCGGTAGAAGGAGCAAACCCTGATTGCACATCTTCAGCATTCACACGAAGCTCCATTGCCCAGCCATTAATTTTAATATCCTCTTGTTTTAGGCTAAGCTTTTCGCCTTCTGCTATTTTAATTTGTTGCTCAATAATATCTACACCGGTAATTTCCTCTGTTATGGGGTGCTCTACCTGAACACGGGTGTTCATCTCCATAAAGTAATGATTCAGCTCATCATCAAGCAAGAACTCAACGGTACCGGCACTATAATAGTTGGTAGCCTTGCATATTTTTACCGCGTCAGCGCCAATTTTTGTTCTTAGTTCTTCGCTAAGTGCAGCAGATGGTGCCTCTTCCAATAATTTTTGGTGTTTGCGTTGAATACTACATTCGCGTTCAAACAGGTGAATAATATTACCATGTTGATCAGCTAATACCTGAAACTCCACATGACGCGGATTAACAACATATTTTTCAATAAGCATGGAGTCATTGTCGAACAAGGATTTAGCCTCGTTAGTGGCCAGCTTAAACATTAAAGGAAGTTCTGCTTTTTTGTGTACCACGCGCATTCCCTTTCCTCCACCTCCAGCTACCGCTTTTAGGATGATAGGATACCCAATGTTCTTTGCCGTTTCTTCGGCTTCTTCCAGACTGGTGATCACTCCTTTACTTCCCACTAAAACAGGGATGTCGTTTTTTAGCGCCATATCACGAGCCATTCCCTTGTTTCCCATTTGGTTAATAGCCTTAGAGGATGGGCCGATAAAGGTGATGTTATTTCGTTCGCATTCACGAGGTAAATACGGGTTTTCCGATAAAAAACCATAGCCAGGATGAATGGCATCAATTTTATATTCCAACGCTGTTTCTATCAGCTTGTCGATATTGGTATATACGTTAATATAAGTGTTTTCAGAAACATCAATGACTTCATCTGCATGTTCAAGATGAAGAGCATTGGGTTCGTGGTGCGATAAAAACATATAGGTTTTAATGCCCATGTTCTTAGCGGTACGCGCAATCCGGATGGCTATTTCTCCGCGGTTGGCAATTAATATTGAATTTATTTTCATAACAAATAAGCGTATCAGGATACAAGTATCAACACATAAGTTAATGATTATTATTTAAAATATTTACTCGCTTACGACTTGATGCTTGATGCTGTTTTTAATTACAATGGAATATTTCCGTGTTTTTTGGTTGGGTTTTGTTCCACTTTGTTTTCAAGTAATGCAAAGGCATTAATAATTACTTCTCGTGTTTCCGATGGGTCAATAACTTCATCAATATAACCTTTTTCATCGGCTACATAAGGGTTAGCTACTTTTTCTTTGTAATCGGCAATCAATTTACGTTTCAATTCATCCGGATCTTCTGCGTTGGTTAACTCTTTGCGATTTAGTATTTTAACCGCACCTTCCGGTCCCATAACTGCAACTTCTGCAGTTGGCCAGGCAAAGTTAAAGTCACCACCCATATTCTTACTGTTCATTACAATGTATGCACCACCATAGGCCTTGCGAAGAATCACGGTGATTTTAGGAACGGTAGCTTCGGCAAAAGCATAGAGTAACTTAGCCCCGTGCATAATGATTGCATTTTGTTCCTGACTGATGCCGGGCATAAATCCTGGTACATCTTCTAATACCAAAAGAGGAATATTAAACGAATCACAGAATCGAACAAAGCGGGCTGCCTTTTTAGAGGCATTAATATCCAGACATCCGGCCATCACCTTTGGCTGATTGGCCACAATACCTATTACCTGATTATTTAAACGTGCTAAACCAATCACAATATTTTGCGCATGGTTTTCTGAAATCTCGTAAAACGAATCTTTATCTACAATTAGTTTGATTACCTCAACTACATCGTAAGGTTTATTGGGATCATCGGGTAACAATAAAGATAATTTCTCGTTTTTACCCGGTGTAATTTCTTCGTTTAAGCTTACAGGAGCATTCTCAACATTGTTTGAAGGTAAGTAATTGAGCAGTTTTTTTACGCCCATCAAGGTGTTTTCTTCATCGTTGAAAATCATATCTGCTACACCACTTTGAGTGGCATGAACCTCTGCACCGCCTAATTCCTCAAAAGTAGTATCTTCATTTAAGACTTCTTTCACCACTTCAGGACCTGTAACAAACATATAGGACGTGTCTTTGGTCATGAATATAAAATCGGTTAACGCAGGAGAATAAACAGCTCCTCCTGCTGCAGGCCCTAGTATTACCGAAATTTGAGGAATAACACCGGAGCTTTTTACGTTTTGCATAAAAATACCTGCGTATCCTGCCAAACTAGCTACTCCTTCCTGAATACGAGCTCCTCCCGAATCAATAAGACCAATGATTGGGTGACCCATTTTTAGTGCCATCTCCTGCACCTTTTGTATTTTTTTTGCATGAACCATTCCTAAGGATCCACCCATAAAATTAAAATCCTGTGCAAAAAGAAATACCTGACGTCCATTAATGGTTCCATAACCCACAATAACACCATCTCCGTACTTCTTTTCATCTTCCCTTCCTGAAGGCTTAACAAAGGCATCAATTTCTCTGAAACTATTATCGTCCAACAAAAAATCAATGCGCTCACGAGCTGTTAATTTGCCTTTGGCATGCTGCCTGTCATAATAATTCTCGTCGTATTGAGAGAGTAACTGTTCATTTCTTTCATGAAAGCGTTTGAATGGAATCCTGTTGTCCTTCATATGATAAATATTAATATACTTGTCTTAAACTTTGAATTGAGATAAAGTAATTTCTTTTGTAAAATTACTTGTTATGTAGTTGTTTGTTGTGTTTCATAATGCCGTGTATCAATAGCTTAACAGCTATATGCTTTAAAATGTTTTGTTTGTATAAATTATTGAAAACCTGGAGAACAAAAGAACTAAAAAAATACGTATTTGCCATATAAAAATATGTTTTATAGCAGTATTGGATATTTTGAACAAAATAACTGATTGGTTCAGTTTTTCTCCTTCCTTTCTTTAATTCTTGCAGTATAAACTAAAAATATACGTAATCACGTGTTTTTTAGCTGAACTGTTAGTGTTTATTTTGTTACTATAGGAAGTAAACAATCTAACAGTTAGTTATAATCAGGTAAGAAACTAAAAGGTGAACCAAATCTACAAAAACATTCTATGGTCTTTTGCAATGATGTTACTGGGAATATTTCCAGTAACATCACAGAAAGATATTAAATTAGAGCTGATTAACCAACTAAAGGGGATTTCGGCTAGTGGTTATTCGCCCTTGTGGCGTATAGCATTTACACAAGGCGGATTGGATGTGGGTATGTGGAACCTGCAAAGTGGTATTTATCCTTTTAAAAACATAACAAAAATAAATGGTGGTTGGATGATAGAAGCGCAAAGCCAGAATGTTAGTTTAATACTCAATGTTTCTGAAGAACCAGGCCTATGTGCGATGTCGAAGCAGTGGTATCCTTTTCAGTCAAATGTGGTTATTAAAATTCAAGGAAGGGCTGATGCTGTTTTAGAAGGTACGGCCATCTATAAAAACCAAAAGCCATTACCTCCTCACCCTGAAGATGCACAGGAGCAATTTAAAGAGATATCTATAAAAAAAGAGGTGGTTTATCTTTTTTTAGATCAGCTTAAGTTTGATTTGATGACTAAGAATTTTAGCCGTGTTGCAAAAAGTATCGGATATCCTCTGCGAATTAACTCTGCTTCTGGTCCCAGCATCATGATTGGTTATCCTGAGGATTTTATTCGAAAATCAGATACTGTATTTACCAAAGAGCTGATTGATGTAATAATGAGGGGAAAATACAAAGATATTTATCAAAATAATGGACAAATAGGTGTGGCTGGTGGTGTTTTAATGTTGGATGTTATGAATGGCAGACCTATGATTAAAACAATCAATAAAAATTAAAACTTTAAAGCATGAAAAAAATTATTTCAATAATATTGGTAGCCGTCTTGTTTGCTGCTTGTTCAGCTGATGAAGTACTTGATGTTACAACAGATATTTTAGGACTGGAAGATAAATTTGCTGCCGAGATTAATGGTGAGAAATGGACTGCCGAAATAAGAATCGTGAGAAAATATGATTCCCCTATCGATAACTTTACCCTTGTAGGAACCAGTATTGATGGCCGTGTTTTGCAGATTTCAATTGGTGGTGTAGATCCGGGTACTTATTATGCATCGTTAGAGGATGCTTTGTCAAGTGCCAGTAGTAATTTGTTTATTGCCACATACACACTCGCTGATAGTGACTCGATAACTACAGATCAAGTGTTAAAGATTACAAGTGGCACTTTAAAAATTAGTAATGTAGATGAGGATTATATCAGTGGTGAGTTTTCTATGGATATAGAGAGCGAAGAGGGAAACTATACCATTAAATATGGTGAGTTTAATGAGTTAAGTTATTATTGATAGCTTAACTGAGCTGATACTAATGAACCCTAAACCTAATAAGCTCTTAGTTGCTGTAAGATACTATTAATTAAGTCTCATATCTTTTTTGAGTTGATTCTAGCTCTTGTTTGATGTGAATAATAAAAATGGTTACAAACTGCAAAAACCTAATCGTTGCAGTATATTATAATCTATGAATTACTTAAATTAAACTTTAACACGTATGAATAAACTTTTTGTTTTTTTATTGGGGATCATGCTCTGTACTATGCATGTATATGCTGGTGATGGAACCAATGTCGATCAGGATGGGATTATCGTATTTCAGGGAAAAAAGAAGATTAAATCTTCAGGAAAGAAATACAGTTTTGCTTTGGATAAAGGCGACAAAGTAGTCATGAAAATATCGACAGATAAAGATAATGCTTTGAGATATATCGCTATAAAAGAGATGAATAGCGGCAATCAGGTATGGCGTAAAGATAAGATAGCTTCTTCAAGTAATGAGATAAACATTAATAAGGAAGGAGTTTATATTTTTGAGTTTAAAGCCAAAGGAATGGGAGCCAGAGAGCTTACTTTGGATATCATCCGAATTCCCGGAAGTAAAAAGTTTTATAACACAGCCTGGATGCAATACAGTACTTATAAACCAGAGGAGGTAGTTTATTTGGTGGATACTGTGATTGGTTACAAAGAACCGCTTAAAACGGATACCTTAATGCAGGTGTTTAATAAATATTATTACCAGAAAGTAGATGTGTTTAATTATAGAAAACAAATTCTGGGACAAGGAGGGGTTCATAATTCTCAGGGCGATAGTAAACCTTTGGCAATTAATCAGGCACTTGTTCCGTCAGGAGCAAAGTTTAAATGTTATAATTATAACCTAAGCTCAAAAATAGGAGGGGCAAAACACTGGGCATTGGCCGATATTGGTGTTTCTGCAGTATCCATGGTGTTGAGCCCTGCTGCCTCTGTGGCTGCTCATGGAGCTATTGGATTAATAGGTCCTCAACCAGGTACAGAACCTATTCAGTATTTTATGTCGAATCGTTCTTCTGACCTGAGTGCCGTTAAGGAAATTTATTCGTTGTATAATAAGGGTCGTAAGGCTACCAATAAAGCTAAAGATGCAATGGGTAATTTAGCAGGTAGGTTTAGTGGAAAGGCTGAGGATGCGATTAAGGGCACAAAAGTTAAACAATATGGAGAAAATGACCTAAGTTTTAATCAAAAAGGCCTGGTGACCAGTATGTTTGTATCTTCGGCAAAACCACCAATGGCTCAATATATTATGTTTGGCAACCCGGACATGGCTCAGGCAAAAAATCTGAAAATGAATGCTTATGCTATATACTATGCACCTACTTATTATAAGGTCAGAGCCGAAAAATCATTTTACCAGGTGCTTCTTGAGCAATTAAGCAAAAGTAAAACCAAGTACACCAAATCTGTTCGTTTTGGTTCGATCAAATAATAATACTTTTTTTTTTTAGAAGATGCAGATATTAAAATATATTCTTTTTACCATCATATTGTGTTTATTTTTGAATGATGTTTCGGCAACAGATAAAAGCATTATAGATGGTGTGTTTGAGGCAAAAAATAAAATGAAGAGGTTTGATGCCTTTGCAGTTTCAAAAGGAGATGTACTTGAAATGACGTTGCAGGTAAACCATAAAAGACGAGGACTTAATATATGGATGGTTCAGCATCCGGGTAATGTTATTGTATTAGATTATGAGGAGCTGCGTAATGGAACTAAAACAATTGTAGCGCCGGCTGATGCTATTTATGAGATTTATTATGGCGGAAGTAGAGTGGATTTTAACCTCAGCGTGGTTAATCATACCAATAAAGCAGGAGGGCCTAATCGTGGCGATATAGTTTATGTTTGTATGCCTGATACACTTCATGCCAATGGGTATGTAGATAAAAAAATTGGAGAGAATTATGCACTTGTTCCATATAAGGAAAAAGCCATTCTTGCAACAAGTTTCGAAACTGAACAGATTACAAACCGTGACTTTTTTACAGGTGTTGATATTATGAAATTTAGTATTCCTGGTGATATAAAAGACGAATATCGTGAACAGAAACTTCTCTCATATACCGTAAGCTTAACTTGCCAGTCGCCTACCTCATACGAAAAAATGAAAAACGTAATTAAAAGTGGGGTAGAAGTTGTACCGGATTATAAAGATTTTGTGGGTGGTGTAAAAAAGAAAAACAAAACCAACAAGATGGATTATGATAAGAAATATGAGCTGACAGATGATTTAAAAAAGGAGCAGGATAAATGGGAGAATGTACAGGAATCTATTAGCCTGGGACAGGAATCTGTGGATACGATGAATGAAGGCGGGGCAGACGACAATCTTTCAAAGATGGCTTATATTATGGATACCGATGGGATGAAGCAGATGGCTGTTCATAAAGGTTTAGATATGGTTGGCGCTCCTAAAGAAGTTGGTGTTATTTACGATAAAGTCCAGAATTTTCCGGGTACTACCGAATTGCTTCAGCAGGGAATAGACAAATATGCCCCAACAGTAAAAGGTAGTGCTTTACTTAATGTAAAAGAAAAATATCTGCAAACAATGCCTTATTATAATTTTCAGGGTAAAACATTCTGGATTCAGTCAGCGATGAACTATGGTATAAATGGGGGTGGATGCTGGGATGTGCCTGGAGGTCCTACGACAGGTAAAAAAGGTTTGGAAATTAAGTGTTGGGATATCGATCAGGGTCTAGATCGTAAATTTAAAATTGTACCATCGCCTGAGCATAAAGGATATTTTATGATTGTATCTGTGTTGCCGGGTATGACTTGTGCATTGGATAATAAAGGAGGTGATGTAAATATGGATAAAAACCAGAATGATCTTCATCTTTGGAAAAAACATGGTGGTAAATCACAGTTGTTCCGGTTTAAACACCTGGGCGGAGGTAAGTTTCGTATTTATAATTATGCGGGCTATGCTGTTTGCCTGGATGGTAGAAAAAATGAGAATGGAACCAATATTCAAATCTGGGAAGATCATGATGGGGCATGGATGGATTGGTATTTGGTTGACCCGCTTAATAAGCAAAAGTTTGTGCCGCAAAAGGAAGCAGGTAAGGCAAATATGTATCGTGATTTAAGAAGGATTTCGGAAAAAGGTGGGGCGATAAACAAAACTGTTACTATGGCAAAGGACGGTGATCCCTTGATTCCTGCACGGCAAAATGTTGATATTACGGTTAAGGTAAATAAGAATGGGCTAGAATCAACGGCCAAACTGATTATTGATGCCAAATACAGGATAAGCGATTATACCGATATTATTAAGTATAGAAGAGATGTTGAGCCTGTGTTTACAAAAGATTTTTGGGCAGCTTATAAAATTAATTACAATTATGCCATTATGTTTAAAGACCAGGTAAAAGATTATTATAAGCTTATTTCGGCTAAGGAATATTATAATCCTATGCGTC
>JBFHKL010000027.1:0-24403 GCA_041595375.1 Saccharicrinis sp. | reverse complement strand
GATGCAAAAGTAGCGTATTTTTATTAACCTCCAAAAAAATACCAAAGAAAAAATACACTTTTTATTGATGTGAAAACGCAAAAAGGGCGTAAAGTAATTTAGCATGAGCAAATTGGCTCATAAAAAATTAATTAAAGAGTTTTTTTTGTGGTAACTTTATTACAATTTAAAAGCCCCAATCATGTTTAGCATCGATAGAAAACCCGTAGTCGCAGGATCATTTTACAGTGCTAACCCTGCAGAATTAATTCATCAACTTAAGAATTGTTTTGATGATTTTAAAAATAACACCTACAAAAATGCTGCAGCCATCATTGTACCTCATGCAGGCTATGCCTATTCCGGTAAAGTTGCTGCCAGTGCATACTCTTTAATTGATAAACACAAGGAGTACAATAATATATTTATCATTGGTTCCAGCCACCATGTCGCCTTTCGTGGAGCTTCGGTGTATAATCAAGGACATTACAAAACACCATTGGGAATATTACCCGTTAACCTTGAAATTGCAAACGATTTAATAAAACAGCACAAAAACATCACTTATAACCAAGCTGCTCATGCCGAAGAACACACCATCGAGGTGCAACTACCCTTTTTACAATACCAAATAAAACACATAAACGCCATTATTCCAATAATTATTGGTGTGCGCGAACCCACTTCGTGTAAGGCTATTGCAAAGGCCTTACAACCCTATTTCAACAAAAAAAACCTATTTGTTTTTAGCACGGACTTCTCACACTATCCAAACGATAAAAATGCGCATAAAATCGATGCATCCACAAGTCAGGCAATCTGTTCAAATAAACCTGAAAACCTGATTGCTACGATAAAGTCAAATGAAAAAAAGAAGATTACAAACCTTTACACTTCCTTATGCGGATGGAGTTCTGTACTAACATTAATGTACCTAACGTGCAAAAGTAATAACTACAAATATTCCAATATAAAATACATGACCTCAGCAGAGGCTTTACATCACGACCATAAGCGTGTAGTTGGATATCAATCCATCCTTATTGAAAGAATAAACGAGGAGCCTGATACTTTGAGTGAAAAAGAAAAAAGAACACTTCTTATTTTAGCCAGAAAAGCAATAGAAAAACACCTGTCATTAGACAGTTTCTCTGAAGAAGAGGAATACAACGGAGACACTGACTTTAACCATTTAAACAGTGCTTTTGTCTCAGTGTATGTCTCCGGTCAACTGCGAGGCTGCATAGGGCAATTTGATGCGACCAGCCATTTAAACACACTAGTTCAAGAGCTTGCCGTTTCGGCAGCCTTTAGCGACAGTCGATTTTCCGCTATTCAACAAGAAGAACTTGCTGAGCTATCTATTGAGCTATCTGTATTAACTCCCCTGAAAAGGATAAATCAAATAGATGAAATTATACTTGGCAAGCATGGCGTTTATTTAAAGAAAGATGGCCACAAAGGAACTTTCCTGCCCCAAGTAGCAACAAAAACAGGATGGACTATCGAAGAATTCCTAGGTCATCTTGCCAAAGACAAAGCGCATATTGGATGGAAAGGATGGTGCGATGCAGAAATATACATTTTTGAAGCAGTTATTTTTTCCGATTAAGTATGATATAAATTTCTGTGTATGAAATAATAGAGCCATGAACACAAAACTTAACAAGCCCTCTTACATTGCTGATTACTGGCACAGAAAGCAAGAGGGTATTATTTGTACCTTATGCCCTCATACCTGTTTTTTAAAAAATGGAGAAACGGGAATATGCAGGACAAGAAAAAACATTGACAACAAGCTCTTTTCTATTGTCTATGGATATCCTTGTTCCTTACAAATAGATCCGGTAGAAAAAAAACCTTTATATCATTTTTATCCCGGCTCAAAAACACTATCCTTATCTACCATAGGTTGTAATCTTCGCTGTTTAAATTGTCAGAATCACCATATTTCACAGGCAGATTTTCGATCTTCAGATCACCACTATGCATCACCAGAACACCTTACAGAAAGAGCCTTGCTTTCTAATTGTCAATCTTTGTCCTACACCTATACCGATCCCATTGTGTACTACGAATACACACGAGACATGGCTATTCTATCACATGAAAAAGGACTCAAGAACATCATTGTCTCTGCCGGATATATAAATAAAAAACCGTTACGAGATTGGTGCAGATACATAGATGCTGCAAACATCGATTTAAAAAATTTTGACGATTTGATTTACCAAAGACTAAATGGAATCAGACTTAAACCTGTTTTACAATCCCTGGAAATATTAAACGAAGAAGGCGTTTGGCTGGAGATCACTAATTTAATTATACCTGGTTTCACTGACGACTTAAAGATGATTAAAAAGATGTGTCTTTGGTTAGCCAGAAATGGCTTTACAGATACACCAATTCATTTTAGCAGATTCTTTCCCACCTATCAGTTAAATCAGTTATCTCCTACTCCCATTAACACAATGTTAACAGCCTGTCAAATTGCGCTCAATTCAGGATTAAAATACGTTTATATGGGCAATGTAAGCAATCACAAAGCAGAAAGCACCTACTGCCCCAATTGTGGCACCTTATTAATTGAAAGAAAAGGGTACTTAACCCTTATAAAAGGATTAAAAGAAAGCCATTGTATTTTCTGCGACACAAAAATACCCGGTTTATTTTAACACCAGTAAGGCTACACAGAATAGACCAATTCATTGTTTCGAGAGATTAAGAACATAGTCCGCTATTTAAAAAGCATAGCTGCCCATTCAAGCATCACAGAATTCTACGAAACTGATGCATAAGATTACTTATAGCACTGTGATTAACTAAATTATCTTGAAATCGATCAATTGCTGAAACATATCAACTATTGATTCATCTAACAGGCGATAAGTAAGCCCCAATTCATTTTTACTCTTTGAGTTATCCCCTTTCCATTCATAGCCTATATTTCGGGAAACAAACTTACGCGTAAGAGCCTTATTGATCACTGGCCCCAACAGCCAAATAAGCCAGGTTGGCATTTCGTTTTTAGGAATAGGATATTTACTGCCATATACAGGCTGAAGCACCTTAGCCAAATCAATATAACTGGTATTATGTCCCGAAGCAATATAACGGCCTTTAGCCTCAGGAACAAATCCGGCTTGAAAATGAACTAAACCCAGATCTCTTACATCCACAACACCCATACCCATTTTAGGCACACCGGCTTTCAAAGTACCATCACCAAACTGCTTCATTAGCTTAAAGCTTTCAGAAGTCACTAAAAGAGGATTTAAGGCAGGCCCCATGACTAAACTTGGATTCACAACTACCAAATCCCAACGTTTTTGCTTACTATAGATTTCCCAGGCTTTCTTTTCTGCCTGAGTCTTAGAATACAGATAGGGTCCATGCGTTAAAGAAGAGCTGGTATTCCAATCATCCTCGGTAAAAACGCCATTAACCGAGGCTTTAAGATCGATATTGTCGCCATAAATAGCAGCCACGCTGCTGGTTACCACAACCCGCTTAACAGATTCAATACGATTAGCTGTCTCCAGCACATTACTGGTGCCTAATATGGCGGGATCGACCAATTCTTTTTGCGGATCTTTCACATCAAGAATAAAAGGCGAAGCTGTGTGATAAACCAATTCGCATCCTTCCATGGCTTCAGCATATGAACCATCTGACAACAGGTCGCTTTTAAAGTAAGCTATTTGTCCCTTTGACCGAACAGCCAAATCATCCAAAAACTTTAATTTTTCTTTGTTATTGGGATCACGAACTGCTGCATGAACACAGATTCCCTCATCCAATAATTTTTTCACTATCCATCCTGCTACATATCCCGTTGCGCCTGTAACCAATACAGGCTTTGTTTTATCTATTGCAGTCATTGTTTTGCATTTTTCATTTTCCATCTAAAACGCTTCACTCCGAAATCCTATCCACAATATTACTCATACTCCTGCACTATAACCCCAACCATTCTTAACAAAGAGGTATGTGTATCGATAAAATTATAAATAGCTTCGAGCTTTTGTTGAGAGGCATTGAGATAGATATTTTGGACATCACGATAATTAAAGGAATTAATAGCACCGGACTCAAACTTATCTTTGGATATTTGCAGGTTAAGCTTAGCGGCATCCAGATTTTCATCAGCCACCTTTAACAATTCTTTACGAACCATATAAAACTCATAGAGGTTAGACAAGCTATTATTCAACTCATGCTTCATCTGATCGATTTCCACCATCCCAGATTCTTCTTGTACTCTGGCAATTTGCAAGGCTCTACGCCTACTTCCTCCACTAAATAAATTATAACTTAAAGTGAAATTTCCATAGAAAGTAGCTGACTTATCCCATATTTCGCCGCTGTTCACATAATCATAACGCGTTGTTTTACCATACACTCCACCAGAAAAATCTAAAGTAGGTGCATAGCTGCTCTTAGCTAGAGCCACAGAATTTTCAAGCAATTTCTGATTTAGATATTGATTTTGCAAACCCTTATTATTCTCGGCCATCCTATTTTGCAAATCATCCATTGAATAGTCAACAGGTAATGCTTTAAAATCATCAGTCAGCTCATAAGACATCTCTTTTTCGGCCATTAAGAAGTTTAAATCACGTAAAGCATTTTTATAATTGACTTGCTGTACCAGAAAAGCAGACCGATCTGTTAAGTAGGCATTTTGCGACTGCAATACATCATAACTCACAGCAGCACCTAATTCCTTTTTTACTTTGGCTTGGTCATATCTATCTTCTGACAAACTCATCACCTCCTGATAAACCTTTAATTCTTCCTTTTGCAGCAACACATTGTAATAGGCCAATATAACCGATTGAACGGTTCCCTCAACCATAATAGCCGTATTTTGCTTCGATAATTTTTCCAACTCTTCAAAACGCTGTTTATTTATGCGTACCGCAAATCCCTCAAATAAGGTCCAGCTAACATAAGCTCCGGGATACAAGCTATTACTCACATAATTCTCATCCTCATTTAAATATAACTTATTATCGTCTTCAAACTCAAGACTAATATAAGGATAACGGCCGGCAGCACCCCATGAATTTTGGATTACTGCCACCTGTTGCTCGCTGTTACTTATTTTAATGCTATAATTATTTTCCAGTGCTTTAGCAATGGCATCAGATAACGAAAGAGCTTGCTGCCCTTGCACATAAAAGCCAATACTGATTAACAGGAAAGATATTTTAAATACTTTACTCATTTTCATGATTATCAATTCTTTTTAGTCTCTTCATTACTCACCTCTTCATCTCCATTATCACCATTATGGCATTTTCGCTGCTTGTTTATCCAGGCTATCTCCACCTTTTCGGGTTCAATTTTTTCACCCGTCCATAGCTGCTTCATATGTCTTCTGAAATCATTTAAAATCATGATTAAAGCAGGAAAGAAAAGTAAGATAAATAAGGTACCAAAGGCCACACCATAAACCAAGGAAATAGCCATGGGTATAAGAAACTGTGCCTGAAAACTTTTCTCGAGTATCAGAGGAAACAAGCCAAAGGAGGTAGTTAAGGTAGTAAGTATAATTGGCCTTAACCTTGTTTTTCCCGCCTCAATAATGGCTGCTTTTACTTTTTTACCCTCTTCTATCAACGAATTATATTTGGCCATAAGCACTACTGCATCATTCACAATAACACCTGTTAATGCTACAATACCCCACAAACTTAATATGGACAATGGTTTACCATGAATACCATGTCCCCATACTGAACCCAAAATAGATATTGGAATCATTAATAAAATAATCAATGGTTGTTCAAATGATTTAAAACTAATCATTAAAATAAAGACTATCGCTAAAAAAGCCATAGGGAAAAGAAATAACAGATCGCTCATATTACGCTGACTTTCTTTCTGCTGCCCTTGAAACTCAACAACAATTCCCGGATAAAGGGCCTTTAATTCAGGTATCACATCCTCCTTAATCAATTCGAGGATTTCGGTAACAGAGGCATCCGGATCGCTCAGGTCAGCATTCACCCGAACCTCACGCTTACCATTAAAACGATTAATATTTACCGGTCCCCGTTTTATTTCATAGTCTACTAATTCGGTCAAAGGAAACTCTCCCTGGGAGGTAACAATCTTCATGGACTCAAGCTGACCAATACGTTCACGCCCTTCGGAGGGATAACGCACCCATATTCTCAGTTCATCGCGACCAACCTGCAAGCGTTGAGCCTGGCCTCCATAAAAAGCCTGACGAACCTGATTACCAATAAATGCTTCACTCAATCCCATCATATAGGCCTGAGGTTTCAGATTTAATAATATTTCCTGCTTACCCAGAGCATTTCTATTCACTACATCCTTTAACTGAGGGTACTCCAACAATTTCACCATTAAATAGTCGCGAGCCTGTTCCAACTGTTGAATATTACTGGAGAGCAAACCTACAGATACCGGATCTCCGAAACGACTACTGGCACCTATGGAATATTTTTGAGCTTCGGGAAGCGGACCTATCTTCTTGCGTATTTTGCCAATAATTTCATAGGAACTAATACCAGTATCCTCAGAATTTCTGGGTGAAACATCTACACTTCCTGTGTGAGAACCACTTTCGGCACCATCAAAAGCAGAACCAAGAATAATGATGCTATTTTCAATAATTGGAACCGTATCATTATATTCTTCCATCAACTCCTTATTCACCACCCAAACAACACTATCAAATCGTTCCAGATATTCAAGGGTTTGACGTTCTCCTGATCCGGGAGTAAATGCAATATTTACATTAAAAGAGTCAAATTCCATACGGGGAAAAAAGGTCGTTTTAATAATCTGCCCCCCAATCAATCCTCCGGTAATCAACATCATTGCGAAAGGAACACCAATAACTATATATCTCCATTCCACCACTAAACGAATGACTCTATCGTAGGCATAATCGCGCAACCAGTTAAAAAATCTTTCGGTATATTTTTTTAAACCCTTATCTTTTTTGATGAATATTTTACGATTAAGCACATGCTTGTTACCTAGGTGAGCAGGCAGAACGAGAAATGCTTCAAACAAAGAAATAGCAAGACTAAAAATAACTATCAGAGCCATTTCGAACATCATTTCCATTTGTCCTGTAATAAAAATCAAGGGCATAAAGGCAACAATTGTAGTAGCCACCGAAGCCACTACAGCCGGAACCACTTCTACTGTGCCATCAACAGCAGCCTGAATAGGGCTTTTCCCCTTTTCAAAGTGCTGAAATATATTTTCCCCAATCACAATTCCATCATCAACCAAAATCCCTACTACCAAAATCATTCCGAACAAAGAAATCATGTTAATGGTAATACCCATCATATTAACCACGATAAACATGCCCAAAAAAGAAGCTGGAATACCCCAAGCTACCCAAAACGACAAACGGGTACTTAACATGATGCCTAAAATTAACACCACTAAAATAAGGCCCTGACCACCATTGGTAAGCAACAGGTCCAGGCGCATTTTTAAAATATCCAGATAAGAACGAGACAGTTGCAGTGTTACTCCCTGATCTTTGGCATTAAATTCTTCAACGTAATTTTTAATGTAATCATCAATATCCACCAGATCTTCAGTAATGAGTTTATTTACTCTCATACTAATTACTGGGTTGCCTTTTTCTAATGCTCTATTTGAAACATCGGCAAACTTTAATTTTACAGAAGCAATATCACGAATACGCAGCACACTTCCATCAGGATTAGCGCGCAAAATAATATTCCCAATTTTATTTGGGTCGGCGCTTCGCGAGCGCAGACGTATCAATAACTCTTCATCCTTTGAACGAAGCTCTCCTCCGGATACATCCTGATTATTGAGAGTAATAGCAGTCTGTATTTCTGTAAAAGTAAAGCCATAGCGCAAGAGGTTAGCCTCATCCACCTCCACAGATATTTCCAGATCAGGAAATCCCTGTATAGATACCTGGCTAATAAAGCCTGAGGCCAAAAAATCCTCTTCAACCTGTTGTGCATAACTCTTTAGTGTTAACAGATCCACATCACCGGTCACCATCAAACGAGCTGCTGGCGAAGTGGTTCTTGTTTTAGACACAACAGGACGTTCGGCAGCTGAAGGCAGAGCTGAAATACCATCAACGGCATTTTTAATCTCAATCATAGCCTCATCCACATCATATTTCGGCTCAATTTCAATATATACCCTGGAGTAATTTTCCGAAGAGGTAGAGTTAATCTCATAAATACCCGGAATAGCGCGAACGGCCTCTTCTAAACGCGAGGTTACACCCTCTTCCATTTCAACCGGTGATGCTCCCGGATAATAAACACTCACCCTAAGCATATGCGACTGACGCTCGGGGAAAAACGACATTTTCATTCTCGACAGACTAATGCCTCCCACGATAATCAGAAACACAATAATTAAATTGGCATAGAATGGAAATCGTACAAATATTTCAACTATCCTTTTCATTGATTCTACTTTTCTTTTGATTGATGATTTCCATTTTGCGAGACTCCCTGCTGGGCATTATCTTGAGAGTCAATTTCTTCCTCTCCTAAAATACCTACAGGTGTATTTTCTTTAACATTAATTAGTGGTTCGGCAACCACCTTTTCTCCATTCATAAGACCGTTGAAGATAAGCGTAGTTTCATTCCACTTGAGTATATTCACTTCACTTATCTTTAGCTTTCCATCGACAACCGTGAATACTTCGTTTGAATTAAACACAGCGTTCCTGGGCAGTTCCATCGCATTATCGATAGCCTGACCGGGAAATACAACCTCTTTATATTCTCCAGTTAACAGTTTGTTTTTTTCTGAGTTGGCAACCTTCACAAACACACTACGTGATTGGGTATTCGCTTCAATAAAATCAGATTTCCGCACAACTACCCCAGGGCTTAACGGTTGCTTGTCTGTGTTAAAAATATGAACCACATCACCTATTTCAATCCACTTACTTTGCTCATTTTTAACAGGCACTTCAATTTCCAACTCATCTGTACGTATCATAGTAGCAATCTGCCCTCCTATGTTAACATATCCCCCTACTTCAAAATTAACATCTGTAAATGTACCATTGAAGGGGGCATATAACGAATGACGTTGCATTTTTTTTTCATCCTGTTGAATGCCATAATATTCACTTAAAAAATTACGACTTGCCAGAAATATTTTTAACTTTCCATCAGCATAAGAAGGCAAAGCCGGCAGCTCCTTATCCATATCAATGGCATTAAAAAAATCGAGAAAACCAGCAAAATCTTCTTCATAATCTACCTTTAAGTCAGGTAATAATGTACTTATGGTAGTTAAAAACTGACTTTTACGTGCCTTCAATGCTAATTCCACTTCATCTTTATATATTTCGGCCAATAACTGTCCTTTTTTAAAAGAGGTTCCTTTACGTAGATTCACCTCTCCTTTTTGAATTTTCCCAGCAGCCTCAGAAACCAACATCACCTCACTACTGGAAACCACCCTCCCCTTTGCTGATAAGGGGGATATAATTTTAGTATAAGCAACTGTTTCTGCCTTTACAAAACGTTTTATTTGTATGTCCGGTTTACGTTGTGGTACGGGTTTTAAGGCTATAAACAAATAAGAAAGTGCTGCCGAGCCTCCCAATAATACAATCAGCGCAACAACGATAAAGGTAATTTTTCTATTACTCATGAGGATACTTAATCTATTTTATTGAAAATAAAGACACTAATAAATTCAATCATACTAAGGTATTATAATTGAATGGGATTGAAAAGATAAAGAACTACATTTCTTGGAAATAAATCAAATTATACCCCTAATTTATTAACAAGTACACTAGAATATTTAGTTCTATTTTTACATATATCACCTCTAAAAAGAGAGTATCTCTGTAAAAAGCATCTCATATTTCACTTCTCCCCACTCTATGTATAGTTCAAAGTAAAATGCAACCTCTTGTTAATAAATATCATTTTATTAAATTTGAAGTGTTTATTTACTACAACTATATCATATGAATCCGATTTTAAACAACAACCTTTTCTTTGTAAAGGAACATATTGGCATGTTCAAAGCCGCCAATAATTACGATATTTTAAATCCTTCGACCCAGGAAATAATGATGATCTGCAGAGAAGAAAACCTGGGTTTTTTTACCAAGATATTACGCTTTACCGATTACAAAAGAATGACTCCTTTTAATATTGAAATTAAAACAACGTCTGGTCAAAAAGTATTAACCGTAAAGCGAGGGACTACTTTTCTGGTGTCTACCGTTGAGGTATTTGATGAAAACGACCAATTAGTTGGCAGTTTTAAACAGAAGTTCTTTTCCATCGGGGGCAAATTCAACCTTTTTGATGCCAATGACAATTTACTTTGCACACTAAAGGGCAAATGGACAAGTTGGGATTTTAGATTTATTAAGGATAATGTGGAGTTTGCACATGTCAGCAAAAAATGGGCCGGTATAGGCAAGGAGTTATTTACAACTGCAGATAATTATATATTGGAAATAGACAAACGGGTTCCTGAAAATGCACCTATCCGCGTAATGATAATGGCAGCTGTGATGTGCATTGACATGGTACTTAAAGAATAAAATATAACACAATAAGTGTAACTTATTACGTTATGTAAAATATCTTAAATCCCTCATGAAACTAACTCTATTATCTCTATTACTAAATATCACTTACTTAGCTACTGCTCAGGGATTTGATGCAGAAGTAATAAATTATAATACGCACATTAGTTACAATGGCAAAAATATTCAGCAAATTACTGAATATGAAATTCAAATTAACACTGCTGCAGGAACTGAATTTGCTGAAATAGAAATATTTTATTCACTTAAAAATCCAATTAAAGATTTAAGTGCGAGTATTTTAGATTTGTTTGGCAACAAAATCAGAACCCTTAAAAAGAAAGAAATTACCACCACCACAGCATGGTCAGGGGTGGAATTTCATTCTGATGGGCGGCTTAAAATGTTTGATTTAATACACACCAACTACCCCTACATTATTAAGTATCGTTACTCCCAAACATTCAATGATTATATTTCTATTGCCAACTGGTATCCTCATTGGAATCCTAAAATTAAGACCCGAAAGGCAGAATTAGTTGTGGAAATACCCCAGGATACACGTATTCATATTTTTCAACAAAAAGTTGACTCTGCTTTAGTATCATATATCGACAATACCGAGTTATTCAAATGGGAGCTCACAAATTATTCATCCTTTGAAAGCGAACCCTATTCCCCTTTAAAACAAGAATTAGCACCTAAGGTAATCATCATGCCTGAAGAGTTTCACTATGGTGTTGATGGAACAGCAAAAACATGGAAAGATTTTGGTAACTGGAAGTGTGAACTCATCAAAGGGCTTGATACACTTCCTCCATCAGAACAAATGAAAGTACATCAAATAACAGATACCATTAAAAACCCTGTAGATAAAATTAAAGCACTATATCATTATTTACAGGATAATACCCGGTACATTTTAGTTTCTCTGGATAAAGGTGGATTAATCCCTTATCCTGCAAGCTATGTATGCGACAAAAAATATGGCGACTGTAAAGCTTTGAGTATTTATATGAAGGCATTACTAAAAGAAATAGATATACAATCTTATTACACCACTGTTTATGCAGGAACCAAACCAGTAACAATAAATCCAGGTTTCCCTTCCCATCAAACCAATCATATCATCTTATGTGTTCCCTATGAGAAGGATACCATCTGGTTAGAGTGTACCAGTAAAATTACACCTTTTAACTACCTAGGGTCTTTTACACAAAACAGACTGGCTTTGATAAATAGAATTGACAATAGCCAATTGATAAAAACGCCAAAACAAAATTTAAGTGATGTCCTTGTTGCCACCAAAACGCATATTACACTTAACGGTATAAACGGTACTTTTAAAACAACGGCACGAGCAAAGGGGCAGTCATTTGAAAATTACAAATACTTTGAATCACAATATTCCGAAAAAGAGAAACAAGAATTCCTGGAAGAAAACGATCTTACTGATTATAAAATCACACAACTCCACCGTGATTCTGCATTTTTAACATTAACATTAAACGGAAAAGTCCATGCTTTATGCCAAAGCCTTGGCTCAAAAACATTACTTAACCCTTATAAACCCAACTACACAAAACTAACTAAACCCGAGGAAAGGAAATCGGATATATTTGTTTCATATCCTATTAACCAATGCGATACCGTTATTTACGAATTCGACAAAGAGATAAGCGACACCAAGGGACTATCAATGATTGAATTAAAATCAGAATTTGGCTCCTATACAACAAACTTTGAGATAAAAGGCAAACTATTATACACTTATCGTACGTTTCAATTAAAACAAGGCAGATTCCCTCGTGAATCTTATCCTGAGTTTTACCAGTTCTATAAGGATATTGAATCCTACGACATGCAAAAAGCAATTATATCCTATTAAGATACTAAAACATGAAAAACTTAATTTTATTTACCGCACTATTTAGCTTTATATTTTTTAAAATAGATGCTCAGGAAATCAATTCGGCTTTAGCGATGGAGAAATGTGATTTTGAGCCTGATGCTCCTGCTGTTGTTTTATTCGATAAGGCAGAAGCTAAATTTATTAACGAAACAGATGGCTTTGTCATCTATTTTAAACGCCATAAGAGAGTTAAGATTTTTAATGAAGCAGGCTTTAACAATGGTGAAGTAAGCATTTCTCTCTATCAAAGTGAAAGAGATTTGGAGACTGTAGAGAATTTAAAAGCTACTACCTATTACTATAATGGAAAAACCATTGAAGAAACTGAATTAGACCCTAAAAACGTTTACAAAGAACCCATTAATAAATATTGGTATCAAAAAAAATTCGCACTCCCTAATTTACAAGAAGGTTGCGTAATTGACTACTCCTATACTGTTCGTTCGCCATATATGTTTCAATTACCCGACTGGGATTTTCAGTCTGACATACCAACTATATACAGCGAGTATATTACCTATATGATTCCGTTTTTTAGTTATAGATATAGAGCACAAGGATTCGCTAACTTTGATATTTTTGAGAAAGATGATTCCGGTTCCGAAAAACAATATTTAAATATTAAATACAAAGACTTAAAAATCACTTTTGCCTTAAAAAATATCCCTTCTTTTAAAGATGAAAGTTTTATTAGTTCGAAAGAAGATTACATTAAAAAAATTGACTTTCAATTATACGAATACAACTCACCATATGGTGGAACAACAAAAATAATGACCGATTGGGCTGGTTTAACAAAGGATTTTTTGGACTATACGACCTTTGGAAGGTATATTAAAAAAGCAGAAAAAGTTGGCACTAAGGAATTTTCACATCTGGCTGCACTTGCTCAGGATGAACAAATTGATGCAGTCCTTGACTACATAAAAAGCAACTACAAGCCCAATGGCATCATAAACAAATATGCTTCTAAAACCATAAAAGAATTTACTAATGAAAAAACGGGTAATTCTGCCAATATTAATCTACTGGCCTTAGGCATATTAAAAAGTCTGGGTATAAATGCAAAACCGGTACTAATCAGCACACGCGATCACGGTAAAGTAACCGACTCGTTTCCTTTTTCTGACTTATTTAACGATGTACTCATACTTATTGAAACAGATGATAAAGTACGCTTGTTAGATGCCACCGATGCCTATTGCCCTAACGATATGGTTCCGGCATACTGTTGTAACGGAAAAGGTTATATAATCGAGAATGGTTCGGAGCGATGGATTAATATTAACAATAAGATTCCTTCAATACATAACGTTAGTCTGAATTATACAATAAATCCTGAAAACAGTACGCTATCAGGATTGGCCAATGTTAAATCAACCGGACATATCTCCATTAACGAAGAAAAAAAATACAATACAGACACGGAAAATTTCAATAAATACATCGAAGACAATGGCTTAACCATAAAAGATGATATTGAAAAAATTGAATCCGACAAATCCCCCAAAAAGAATTTTCAGTACCAATTTGACTTTTCGAGTGATGTAAGTGTGATTGAAGATCAGATTATATTTTCGCCATTATTAAAATTTCCGGTACAGGAAAATCCTTTTAAACAGAACAAACGCGATTTACCTATCGACTTGATTTACCCCAAGATTATATCATACCAGGCTCAAATAAAAATTCCTGAAGGATATAAAATTGATCAGTTACCATCGTCCCTCACCCGTAACTCAAAAAATATTACGGCTAACTATAAGGTCATTACTAATCCTGATGGCGTAATACTAATCACAGCAAACTACCAATTAAAAAAAGCTGTCTATCCCGCTTCAACATATCGGGAAATTCAACTACTGTACAAACTGATTGTCGAAAACTTTAACCAAAGCATAGTATTAACTAGGGATAACAACATAAGCCTGCTTTGAAAAATATTTAATATTTCGAACACTAAAGAGCTAGGCTCTCTTGTGTTCGAAATATCTTATCAAAAGCAATTTTTTAAAAAAAATACATTGATCATCTTACGACATCTTGTATTTTTTATTCAGAAACTATTTTAAAGTTACTGATCCTGCCATCTGTATTCACAACGCATATAAACAAACCTTTACATGGCGATGACCAAGAATATGAATCAACCATCGTAAACGAATCGACAAGCTGCCCCTGACTGTTAAATACATTTACGACTGATGAACCTTCCGCAATAATTTCAGTATTTTCACTAAACGGATTGGGATAGGCATAAACATCTCTTTCATCTGCATTAACGGCAGTAATTGAAGTAGCTGAACTTTCTATCTCAGCAAAGTTTATAGCATCTATTCCTACATAGGATTCATCGACAGCTCCATTGGTGATTACATCGGTAGCATTATATTCATCAGCTCCCTTATCGCGGGTATTGATAATTAATTGTCCCTCAATATCTGTATCTACATATGAAAATGTATTACTAACAGTTGCATCTATAGCAGGACTTGAAGATGATAATTTATACGTTTCAACGGGTACTAAATAGTCACATGCATCATCGTAAGCTCTGCAATCCGTCTGTACCAATAAAGGATCTATATTTAATGCTTCGTCGCTTGTAAACGAAATATCACCCCAAGATCCTGATTGGTAAGTATAAATAATATTATCAGCAAAGGACACTCCATCTAATGAACTTGTACTATAAACAGTTGACACAGGATTGGCATTCTGCACAATGATATTGTTGGCAATTAAACAATTTACAGGCTTACTGCTGTAGTTCCCATTATTATCATAACCTATTTCAATGTCAGATGCATTGTTTACTAAGGTATTGTAAGTAAACTCAATATTTTCAGGTACAAAATGACTGGTTAAACCAGTATAATCTACCTCATCCGGATTGGCTTTGTCGCCATTGGTAATGGTACAAGCAGCATCCCAAACAGACCCTGTTAATCCTTCGAAATAGTTATTATAAATCTTATGATCCTTACCATACACACGCACTCCACCGCATCCTATTTCGTCTCCATCTGTATCTGTTCCGGTAACGCCATTTCCAAAGAAGTAATTTCCTCTAACAATATTTCTGTTTCCATGACGAAGAGAAAGCGTTCCCAAACATTCCACGAAGGTGTTATTTTGAACAATATTATCACACGATTTAACAGATATAATTTCAGGATCACCATTACAGGCTTCAAATAAATTATTTTCTACGGTACAATAAGCCGAACTCATTGATATATCACTCATCCCAATACGAATAGTCTCTTTCTCATTATCGGCGCGAGGGCCATTATTTTTAAAATGATTATGATCGATCTGGTCATATTGTGAACAAATTTTATCCTCATCCTCACCTCCATGATTCCCATCAATAACCACCCAGGCTCCCGAATCGTCTTTACCATCGAATAAATTATGATCTACCCGATTATAGCTGCTTGTATTGGTTTCATTTTCCCATACATCACCTATAATAATCCATTTAGAACCCTCATCACCAGTGTTTTTTAGGGTATTATAGCAAATACGGATATGATCACTTCCTACCAATTTAAACATGGTATACACTTCCACCTCAAAATTAAAATCCCTGATGGTTATATTGGAGCATTGATTAAAAGTAAATGCCACATCTCCAGTAAAGGTTGATCCTCCCTGGTTTTGCGACTGAATAACTACAGGCTGAGAAGTAGTTCCTCCCAGCGAAGTAATAGAAAAACTACTGCAATCGTAGGTACCGTCTGCCACTATAATATTATCTCCAGGTAACATATCGGCTAATGCATCCGATAACTCATCACAATCGGTAACAATAATTTCTCTACCATCATACACACCTGCTTCAAATGAAGCGCTCACAATCATATCAGATGATATTGTAATGGTTTTGGTGAGTTCTATACCTGATAGATCATCTGTCCATCCTATAAAATCATAACCTATACTGCCACTCGCTGTAAAAGTGACCTCTGTACCTTCGTAATAAGTGCTTTGATCAGGATTAACTGTTATAGTACCTCCCTCAGATGGTTGCGTTACGGTAATAGTATAGCTTGCCGGAGGATTATTTTCATCCACTTCTACGCTTGCTCCCAATGCAATATTGGCATCTACCGTAAAAGTCAATGGGTTATCCGAGCTGGAGTACGAACCTGTCCAGGCCGAAAACACATAATGATCATCCACAACAATAGAAGCAGTGACCTCTGTTCCTAATTCATATTCATCCTGATCAGGGCTCAAGCTTATGGTTCCATGCTCAGGCTGAGTTACACTAACTGTTCTGGTACTTGAAGGCTCAGTAAATGACACATCTGAAATTTCATTGGTTCCAATATATACATCATCCAATGCAACATCAAAAGTTCCGCCCTCGTGATAAAAACGCAGGCTATGAAACTCATACAAGCCACTTGATCTTCCTTTATCTGCCGGATCATAAGCTTCCCTAAACGAAAAAGAACCATCCACAACACTACCATTCATGGCAACTTCATATGTCTGAGCTGAATAATCGGCACATATCGAGAGTCTCAGCCAGCTTCCTAGAGCCAAGGCATCTGATTGCTCATTTTTTTCCCAGCTCGAGTAAATTTGAATATCTCCTGTTGAACCAGAGGCTATTGGATCGAACTGCAAAAAGAAGGTCCGCTTTGAACTTCCATCGGGCGTAAGGTCATATCCTCCAATATAAAACGCTTCATCCGATAAGGCCGTATTTATTTTTAACCACATATCAACATACACAAGGTCAGATAAGCCTGTTTCTTCATCGGAGTATGGAACATAATCCGTTTGGAACTCACTTGTACCTGTGCTATAAAACTGCACACCCTGTACACCCGAATAAATATAGTCAGCCCCACTTAAAATTGTTGCTGTACCACTTTCAATAGTCCAATCGTTTTGCCCATTAATACTACCCGCATCATAAGCAGGTAAGTCAGAAGATTCAAACGATGTTTGAATAACTGTTTGCGCACATATGCACTCAATGCTAGCCAATAATAGAACCAACATAATAAAATGTAGAAAATTTTTCATAATAAGATTAATTGTAATTTAAGGGTAAATAATAAAGACCTTGGTTATAGGAAACCATAAATCATCTTCTAATACACAACTCAGGGCATATTGTGCACGGTAAATCATATTAACAATTTTAAAGATACAAAAAGCAATTAAAATAAAAATATTGTACTAAAAAGTTAATAACTCAATGTTTTACTTCACCTAACCAACAACATTGTGTCTCCAAATCAATTTTACACTCTATATCAATCCCTCAAAATACACTTAAGCATATTACGTGCATCCCTATCTAATTTTGCAACCGCATGATTGCTTACGCCTAAGGCAGCATCCTTTAAATGCCTTTCAAGCACTCTAATATCATGCCAATCACCAAGCACCTTACCTAATTCTTTTTTACGATTTATCAGTTTATAACTACCATTGATTTTAAACACATCATTTAAAACCTGCAATAAATAAAACTGCTCTTTGACCCACTTTCTTATCAAGTGATAATTGCAATTAGTGGTATTAAATTGCAATACAATTCTACCTTCATTTTTACCGGTATATTGTTGAGTAACTTTAATCATATATTCAGCTCTGACCACATCGAGTACTCCAAAAACCTTTAATAAATCCTTCCTCACTCTTTTTAAATCAATGCTATTTAAATAAGTATAAAGGCCTTTTTTAGCAGTCTGTAATTGCTCATTACGCACACTACTGAACTCCATATATTCTTCTTCATTAAGGCATTTTATCGCATTTTCTATCATTAACTGATTATCACGAATAATACCCGTATACTTAAAAATAGTCTTTACTTCGAGAAAATAAAAGGCATAGGATTCATTGTAATCGCGTACACACGATTTGAGTATTTTGCGAAGTGCGAATATCCTTTTTAAAGCTACCCGCAAATCATGAATAGCCTCCTTATCCAGACTCAGAACTACCTCATCCAGATTTGTTTGAAATTCATTCAAGCGTTTATTTACATAGGTACGTAACTTCATAAAAATATTTCTTCTTATTTCATCTAAGTTAAGCAGGTGATACGCTCTATGCAAATATATTTGATAAAGAAATGACTATTGCTGAAAGCAATCAGAAAAGTGGGGGTGAATATTGGGAAGGAAAGACCTGTTTTCAATAATTAATCCTCTATAACTTCTGCGGTCATAGGATTACGCAGACCTTTAGCATCAACAAATATGGCTTTTACCGAACCTATCAAAACTTTAGCCTCAACGATGATTGGAATACGGTTTTTATCATCAGTTACCCAGACGGTCATATCCTCTCCTGATTCAAAAATAGTACCCGGAACCAACAATGGAGAGAATTTCAGACAACGAAATTTGCGCCCATCGCGATTACTAATATCTTCCTTACCCAAATAACGAATATACAAATCATAAATCTTACCATCTACAATCATACTAATCGGAATCTTATCATTGGGTTTATATTTAGAAAAATCAAGATTACGCGCTTTATACACCATGGTAAGTAAATCATTGGTGCAAGCCTTAAGTGCAATGGTGGTATCGCTAAATTCTTTTTGTTCGCCCTTTTTTATTTGCGTACGAATACTCTTATTCTCATAATTGAAATGATATTGATGATGCGATTCGGTGCTCCCTTCTTTAGTGACACGATTAAAATAAAGAGGTTTAAAATCGTGTTTATCCACAAAAGTCTCAAAGGTATCGCGCACCTGCATCAGCTTATCGTAACCATTATAAGTTCTCCCATAGGCCGATAAAAACCAGGCTTCCTGCTGCCCAAAAGTCCTATCTTCAACAGAAAAATGCACAATACCGGCATTCAACCAAATAAAATGCCAATTATAATAGGCCTGATAGGTGACTACTTCACCCGGCTCAAAACAAAAGTTTGTCACATTGCATTGCGCACTGGTTTGTAGCGAAAAAACAACAAAAAGGGAAGTTAGCATAGTTAGTTTACATATGCTACAAACCCATGAATACCTACTGACAACCATCCACTAATGATTTACCTTACCTATCTTATTTTCAACCGATTCAATTTTACTGGTCATTTTACCCATCGGTCCTTTACGGGCATCAATAGTTATGGTTGTATACACACGTTCATGATCTGGCTCCAACACCTTATAGGCACCGTTAATCACATCAAGAGCCTCTTCCATAGTTGCTGTTTCAATAGTGGTTGCCATAGGGTTTAACTTATAGCTAACTCCTGATTCTCTAATAAACTCAAGCACTTTACTTACTGATTCACTCTTACTCGTTCCTTTATCGGTAGGGAACATGGCAAAATTTACAAGTACGGACATAATTAATCGTTTTTAGTTTCTTATTTATATTAAACAGTATCAGGTTAAAAGTGTTTCTATAGATATTGGTCTTTTAGCCGTAATTTATTATATTATAGTATTTAGGTAACTAACATACCAACATTTTGTATTTGCATATACCTTAATAACTGCATATCATTTTAAGTTTTATTTTATTACATAAAAGGCCAACATTAAAGACTAAAGATTGATCATAAAAACAAGCCTACAACAAAGAAACATAGAAAACCCTTTGAACCGGCATTTTACTCATCATCTGTTTTAGCCTTTCTGTTTTTTGAAACAAAATCATAAATATCAAACTCCTGCAGATCCCACGGAACAGCAATTTGCCAGTTTGCTTTCACCTCAACATTATCGGGATAAAAGAAAACCTGTTCCGGTTGTCGTTTATTGGCATATTCCCCTGTATCCCATTTCCCATTCATATTATTATCCAGAATCAATTTTAAGGTGTATTTTCCGGGTCTTATATACTGAAAACCAAACTTACCTGAAGCAGGAACGTGCTTTTGATCAATAATCTGGTCTTTGCTTCCCAAAAGTTGAACTAACCAATTTCCCTGAGGGTTCATCAATTTAATTAATAAGGTTCCATAGGAATCAAGCGCTTTTACAGAAAACTGTTTACCAATGGAATCACATTGCAAACCATAGACATCTTCAATAGCTGTCGAATCGGCTACAAACAGATATTTTCCTCCCGGAGTCCATCGTTTAGGTTCAATACTATATTTACGTTTCAATAAGGTATCCTGAGTAAAAGAGAAGTCTACCTTATGCATCAGAGTGTCTTCAAATTCGTACAATGCAAGTTTATTTCTATCTATTCTTTTTACAGGTGTAGGCATCACAAACTCAAAACTCTTATTCACATCCACGGCAGGGGAAGCCTGCGCTATCTCCAAAGTTTTTACCGGTTCTGGCCCTTCCTTTTTCTTACTCCTGCGACTTTGTTTTTTAGGCATCTGGAAATAATACATTTTTAAAGTATCGTTTACCAAAACAGGCTGCTGCAAAGTATCCAGCCCCATAAAGGTAATTGCAAAATCCAGGGTGTCTTTTTTATACATCGCACTGTCGGTCAGCCATACTTTAATGGTATCGTTATTCGCAGAAGGCTCATAAACAGCCCAATCCTCATCAAAATCAATATCCAACGGTTTTATAGAAAATTCTTCTGCAGGTAAATTAAACATGAAGGATACTATATTTGAATCAGCACGCTCTTCACCCATAAAATACTGCTGTGTCGACTCTTCCTCAAACATAAACAATCTAATATCATTGGGAGTATATACCAGCTCATCATGAAAAACTACAGAATCATTTTCAAGGGTATCAGGCATAGCCACATAACTCATAGCTGGGGAAACTATCGTATCAAACCAGGCAATATCCTCACCTGGTTGGTCATACATATAGTTACTATTAGCATCTTTAATCGCATAAATACGATACTTACCCGGACTTAGATTATGAATCGCAAAATGGCCTTCTTCGTTGGTCTTTCCAATTCTCACGGGTACATCTTTAACAAAAGCTGTATCATTGAGATTTTTATGGGCCAATACCAAAGCAGATTGTATGGGCGACAAATCAAAGCTGTCCCATAAATTACCCATGATGGCAAAAGAATCAACAACTTCTCCTGTTGAAAAAGAAAAAACAAAAGAAGGGATAGGATTCCCCTCGTTATTATCCTCAATCGAATTGGAAAAATCAAGTGTATACGTTGTATTATCCTGCAGTTCTTCTTCAAACCTAATAAACAGTTTATTGGATCGTGATTCAACCTTAGGCTTAACCCGCATTGGTGGAGAAACAACTAGTTTTTGACTTACCTCATTAAGAACAATGATTTCATCAAATTCAATAATTACTTCATCTTTTTTAAAATTCATGGCTCCATTAACAGGCACTGATTTTTTAACCACCGGAGGATCCACATCTGAGGGACCACCCGAAGGAACACCAATATTAGCGCATGAATAAACAAATAAGAGCAAAAAGAACAGTCCGAAAATATAATTACGCATCAATACAATTATCTAATGATTTTTTTTGGCAAATTTAACCCAAATATACATTCTACCTCTTTTTGCGAGATAAAATTTAAGTTCATTATCAAAAACTAGGCCCTTATATTATACGAAGAACATAAAAAATTCTAAATTTGTCGTCAATTGCTTAACACAACAATGAAGAAAATGACAGAACAGAACACAATAAAATCTCATAAAACAGCTATTATTATTGCCTCTATTTCGGCCGTATTATTAATCACATTGGGCTACTTCTATTTTCAAAACCGAAGTGAAATGAAGGCTTTAGTAAACGAAATGGTGCAGGAAAAAGAAATGCTAACCTACGAATTCGAAACCCTGGCACTGGATTACGACTCTCTTCAGACCAGTAGCGACACGCTTAATTTGATGCTGGATAAAGAACGTGAAAAGATCTCCCAACTGATTGAGGAAATCCAAACCATTAAAGCAACCAATGCCTCAAAAATAAGGGAATATAAAAAAGAACTTGGTTCGTTGCGCAAAGTGCTAAAAAACTATGTTTTACAAATCGATTCACTGAACCAGTCAAACAAAGCACTTCAGGAAGAAAACCTTAAATATAAAAGTACTGTTTCTTCCATGAAACATACCTACCAAAAACTGGAGAAGGAAAAAGAGAATCTGAAAGAAAAGGTTGAGATAGCCTCCAAGCTGGAGACCTATAATTTTGAGGCCTCAGGTTTAAACTCAAAAGACAAGACTACCTCACGTTCATCGCGTACTTCTAAAATCAGAATCTGTTTCACTATTCAAAAAAATATTACCGCTGAGATTGGTGAGAAAATAATTTATTTAAGATTACTGCGCCCTGATGGTGCTTTATTATATCACTCCAAAGAAGATCTGTTTAAACATGAAAATAAGGAGATTAATTTCTCATCGAAGAGAATGGTTGAATACGGAGGCGATGAACTCGATGTTTGCATCTATTACAATGTTGATGCAGGTGAATTAACAGCAGGTGAATATAATGCCGACTTTTTTGCCGATGGTTACCATATAGGTAACATGACCTTTAACCTAAAATAATGAAGTTCATTATAACTAAGAAACTGCTTGTTTTCGTACTTATTTCTATTTCCTGCCACTGTTTGGCGCAGGATAAGGATATTCCTCAGTTTCCTGAATGGATGATACAAAAGCGTCTGGATGCGCTCAACTATCAAACCCCTATTCAACTGGATTACAATCAATCCGTTCAGGCTTATATTGATGTTTACACTATTAAACGCAGAGAGCATCTGGCTACTATTATCAGCCGATCAAAACTATACTTCCCTCTTTTTGAAGAATACCTGGATAAGTATAACTTGCCTCTCGAGCTAAAATATTTGGCAGTTATCGAGTCGGCTCTTGATCCCAGGGCAAAATCAAAGTCAGGCGCTAAAGGCCTTTGGCAGTTTTTATATCATGCAGGTACTATGTTCGATTTAAATGTTTCGACCTATATTGATGAACGAAACGACCCCATATTAGCTACTGAAGCAGCCTGTAAATATCTTGAATATCTTTATCGCAATTTTAATGACTGGCAACTAGCCTTAGCTGCCTACAATGGTGGTGTAGGTGTTGTAAAAAATGCCATTGAACGCTCAGGCGGCAAAACAAATTATTGGGAATTACGTCCCTATTTGCCTGAGCAGGTACGAGGATATGTTCCCGCATTTATTGCCGCCTATTACTCCATGGTCTTTCATGAAAATTACGACATAGAAGCTTTACCCGCCCCCTATTCCTTCAACGACATTGATACCGTTTACATTCAACGTACCACTTCCTTTAAACAAATTGCAGATATTATTGGTATACCGGTTGATGACCTTAGCTTTTTAAACCCAACCTATAGTAAAGAAACCATTCCTGTTAACAATAAGCCTGTAAACATTTTCTTGCCGAAAAAATATATCGATGATTTCGTCAAAAAAGAAAACTTGCTTTATGGAAAAACCCTTCCCGAGAAAAACAACATCAACTTATCCGATAGGGAAAAAACGAACCACATTGTTGCAAAAGGAGAATACTTTCATAAAATAGCCATCCAGTATCAATGCACTGTAGAAGATATTATGAGATGGAATAAACTGAAAACTAAGGATCTTTATCCCGGACAAATTCTAACCGTATGGAAACCTATAGAATCCAAACAGTTCTTTTTTATTCAACAAGAAGTTATGCATACTGATGAGATAGCTAAGAATTAAGGTTTAATAAAACGACTAGCCTTCCTTCTGTATTCCCAATAATTATTTGATAGCATACCAATTGCCCTATACAATATCTCATGGCAAGACATTAATATTTTGTTCCTTTTTGTACATTTGTAGGCAATTTGAAAATAAATTCATCAAATATTACACAACAAAACTACAGCTTTGCAAGAAAATTGATGCTGTGATTCACTTATTAATACAAAAAAAATAAATCATGAAACACAATATTTTATTTGTCTTACTTATATCGTTTATCCTAGGTAGTTGTAAAACCACTCCCGATTCAAACAAGCCTGCACCATCTGGT
>JBFHKL010000026.1:0-24603 GCA_041595375.1 Saccharicrinis sp. | reverse complement strand
GCTGAACCAGTATCAGTATTCGACTTTCCGTACTTCTCGAAGATTTCTTGTTTCTTTTCTGCTGTCAAGTACATAAAAGTATATATTAAAAATTGCGGTGCAAAGATAATCAATAATTTACACTATACAACACATCGCACTTAAGTTTTTAAAATAGCTACTTTTTTACTTCCTGTAATTTTTTATTTAAATCACTCCATGCCTTGCAGGCTTCAAAAGTTTTTTCGGCATAAGGCACTAAATCTTCAAATTCTATTAACAAACGATCTTCCACTAAATCATGAAGCTCACCTCCTCTTTGCGAGGCAATAAACTTTAATTTATTCACTTGTTTTTCTAATTCTTTAATCTCTTCGGTGTTCATAAAGCATACTATTTTCTTGGTTACTTATTGTTTGAATGCAACTTAGCTAATCAATGTGATAATCTGCATATTCCCCCGCCCCTTTTCCATTTTCAAAAATAGAAACACTGTCACATATTCCCAACTCTTCTCGCCTGGCTGTTAAATATCCATACGATCAGGATATAAAGCAAACAAATCAGTACAAGCAAATTAAATACCATAGTTTCAAACAACTGTATATCAACATTATAAAATCACGACCTCCTACAAAATTGTATTATTTTTAATTTCGTAATAACAAAAAAGTACGATAGCTCGATTGAATCCGTTAAAACGATGAAAGCAGAGAGTATAAATAGCTTTAGACCGATGATGATTGTTAATCTGAATATAATGCCACTTTGGCAATAAAGTAAAAATAGACTAAATCTAATTACATCCAATGCCTATCAAAGATGATGGGTAAAACATTTTGATTATTACAGTTGGTTAATAACGCTATAGATTAATTTTAATCAATTATTGTGCTTTATAACCGGCATAAGCACCAAAAATTTACACCATGTAATGAAACAAGTAAGACCTATATCAAAGCAAAAGGAGGGTACTGCCGCAAACAGAGAATAAAAAAATTGCCCCATAAGCATATATAAAATAAAAAACCCCGCCACAGGCAGGGTTTACTATTTTGTACAAAAAATCAATTAATAGCCTCTTTCTTCGGCCATTTTATCCATTTCCTGATTAAAAATCTCTTCGTATTTCTTTTTATCGTAGTCAACCTGCAATTTAGCATCTGCAGAAATACGGTCATTCATACCATTTAAAAGATCCTCTTTGCTTACTTCAATAGCAATAAATGAACGATATGTTTTATCGGGCATTACACTTGATTTTTCACAAGCTACAACAATATTACTAATTGTTTCATCGGCAACTTCACGAGTAAGATTCTCAAATTTTTGTTCAAATTCTGAAGCAGAACCTACTTCGCGCTCGTTTACATAACGATCAGTCACGGATTTTGTATTTGATTGAATGAGTGTTACCAATCTTTGCTTAGCCAACAATAAAGCCTTTTCTTTAGATAAACTCAAATCACTACTAGTAGCCATTGAAAAAGCCCTGAAATAGTTTTTATCAGACTTTCCATCTTTCTCGCAAGGCATATCTTCCAATATTTGACCTACCTCTGTGTTTGTAGCAACTTTTTCTTTCGATTTACAACTATAAGCGCCAAAAACAAGGCAAAGAGCAATAGCGCCAAGTCCTAATGTTTGTTTCAAATTCATAATGAATATATTTGGTTAGTAAAACACAATTATAAAACTTGTCCAAAAAACAAGCCAAAATTAAAATATGATAATTATTCCTTTAATATTTCCTTAAATTGTTTTATCTGTTCATCAGTTCCTAATACAAAAAGTTTGTCATCACGAGATATTTTTATCTGGGGAGAAGGATTAAAAATATAAGTACCCTGAGCTGTTTTTAGTCCCATTAAATTGGCACCTGTTTTCTTACGCAAGTTAAGCTCCTGAATTGTTTTGGTTGTATTTTCGTCGGTAATACCACTACATCCCACTTCTGTTAATTTAACTTCTCTGCTTTTTTGCAATAAGATATTCTCAACAAACTCAACAACATCGGGCTGCACAACCAATTTAGCCATTCTTTGTCCTCCAATCCTATCGGGCATAATCACATTGGTAGCCCCTGCATGCCTAAGCTTCACATCAGATCTAAAATCACTTGCCCGGCTAATAATTTTCAACTTAGGATTCATTTCCCTGGCTGTAAGCACCACGAAAACATTATCTGCATCATTAGGCAAAGCCGTAATTAAAGCTTTTGCCTTACGTATCTGGGCCACATCTAACACTTCCTCTGAGCTGGCATCACCCTGAACATATAACAAAGCAGGATCTTCCAATATTCGGGCTACTACATTGTCGCGTTTTTCGAGAATAACAAATTTTTCGCCATACTCCTTCAGCTCCTCGCAAGCCTGATAACCGTTCCTACCATATCCACAAACAATAATATGATCTTCCAGTTTTACAATCTTTTTTTTCACTTGATACAGTTTATAGGATTGCTGTAATGCACCTTCCACTACCAAACGAGTAATAGAAGTAATAACATAACCAAAAATTCCGAAGCTAAATATAATAAGAAATACTGTAAAAATCTTACCTCCTTCGGACAAAGGATACACCTCACGAAAACCTACTGTAGATACAGTAATAGTGGTCATATAAAGCGCATCAATAAAAGAATACCCTTCAATGATCCCATAACCGATGCCTCCAAGCAGAATAATAAAGAACAAAGCTGCCACCCCATACAATATGATTCTAAAATTTTGAAGATATGGCAACCTTTTATTCACTCACTTGTTATTTATAGTCAGTACTTGATGCCCTATGCGACAGCACAGGCATTTTTTTTGTTTACAGTAATTCTTCGACAAATATATTAAAGCCTGTGAATCTCCGGCATTATTAATAAATATTTTGTGCGCTTCCCATTCGTTCAACAGGCTATTTTTCTCTGGCTTAAGCTTTGCTAACCAATCAAGCACTCTATCCTGAAGTTGCTGATTAGCAATTGACTTACCATATGCAAACACCATAGGAATTACCGTATTAATGATAATTAGATTTTTTGAACTTTCTCCTAGCTTCTTCAATTTTTTTTCTGACTTTTTACCTGGTAGATAATGCGTTTGCCAATACTCACTAACCTGAACCGACAAATACGCCCGTATCGACTGAACATCAGGCTCATTAACGATTTTACCAAACACCCCTTTTAACTTAAGCAGCAAATTAGCCAGCTGCGATAGCCGAACAGTAGGGAAATTAGACGGCCGTAAGCGTAAAAACTTCCACAAATGATTATCAACACCCTTTAACTGATGCTTTTGCTGTAAAAAGCAATAATCACGATATAAATTTCTCAAATAGGAATCCTGATGACTTTCTTTTAAAAAACCTGCTTGCCCAAACAAAAGGGCCTCTGTCAATTGAATATCATCGCTATATTTCAACATCACATTTAGGGGAATAGATCGAGCCAGTCTTTCAAAAGGCTCTCCATTCACCCCAAAGCCAAAGCTCCGAAACAATAAACGATAAAAGGTCTCATCCCAATCTGAAGTAGTCATCTCTAACATCTGCCGAATAACCGCTGCCTTTTGTTCCAGACGCTCCACTAAAACTCTTTGTAGCCAAAGAGAAATATCTAAGTAACTAATCAAATGAAGCTTATCAGCACAGGCCAACCATTGATTACTATTTTTCAGTTGACAATAACGCGTATATAAATAATCGGGGCAGAACAATTTTAATATGGGAATTAGTTCTCCATTGCTCCTATAAGTGAGCGCATCATCATTCTCTACCACATGCAAGATAACATTATCATAGGCTTTATCGGTCTGATGACCATGCACATTCCATTCGGAGGAATTCATATGCACTTCTACATTACCCACCCAAAGAGTACCATCAATCATAATTTTGGCATTGAAAAAATCGGGTCCTGCATCATGGTTGATCTCTCCGGGATGAATCACCTCAACAGCTTGATTACATTGTGTAGATAGATTTATGGGACTATACATTCTGTACTGCCATACGTATTGAAGAAACTCTTCAGTCATGGTGTTATCGCTTTGCATATTTAACACCTTAATTTACGATTTTTGGCTTATATTTAAACTGTAACAGCCTATTATTTTTGACCTAAGGAGTTGAATAACGAAAGTGGCTATATAAAAAAAGCCCCCAAAATTATTGGAGGCTTTTAAGCAATAGTATAACTTCAATTGATTATATCAATCCTTTTTCTTTTAGCAATACAGCCATTTCCTGTTGCACTTCTTTGGCTGCCAATCCGGCTTTCTCTGCGAAGTTTTTCTCTGCGCTAGCGTAAATAATTCCACGGGATGAATTCACCAACAAACCGCACTTATCATTTAATCCATTTTCAGCCACTTCCTTCAAACTACCGCCTTGAGCACCCACTCCAGGAACCAATAAGAAATGATTTGGAATAATATTTCTGATCTCTTTTAGTTTCTCAGCCTTAGTAGCACCAACCACATACATCAGATTTTCTTCAGTACCCCATTGTTTTGATGTTTTGATCACCTTTTCAAAAAGCTTCTCATCATTTTCTGTCATATACTGAAAATCAGCAGCCCCTTTATTAGAGGTTAAAGCGAGCAAAATCACCCATTTATCCACATAAGTCATAAAAGGTTTAACCGAATCCTCTCCCATATAAGGAGCTACAGTAACCGAATCAAAATTCATGGTATCAAAAAATGCCTTCGCATACATATTAGAGGTATTGCCAATATCTCCACGCTTGGCATCGGCAATAATAAAAATATCAGGATAGTTATAACGGATGTAGTTCACCGTTTTCTCCAAACTGTTCCAACCTGAAACGCCCATGCTTTCATAAAAAGCCAAATTAGGCTTATAAGCCACAGTAAACTCTTGGGTTGCATCAATAATTTCTTTATTAAATGCAAAAATAGGATCTGTTGTTTCAAGTAAAAAATGAGGAATCTTATTGATATCGGTATCTAAACCCACGCATAAAAAACTCCCTTTTTTCTTAATATTTTCAAATAGTTCCTGAGATGTCATTCCATTTAGTTTATAAAGTTTGTAAAATCAGTGGTTCAAAGTTGAATATTTAAAGTCGAATGCTAAAATTCGCATAGATCTTACTTCACCCAAAGAACCTTTAGAAAGAAATATTTAAACTCCTTATCCTATTTTCGTTCAAATCCTTCTGCGATGCTATTATTACAGAAATAGATGCTCTCCAAATTTGACCTTTAAATGAATAGTCTGTACTATCGCCCAATACTCCATGTATCCCAATCGCCAGTTCTTTTGCTTTTTGCCATGCCATAACATCTTCGAACCTATTGATATTCATCACTATTCAATTTTCAACATTCGGCTTTCGACATTACACATTCAATTGTCGACTTAATTATAGCTCACTGGCTTTTAAACGTTCTGCATTTTCTTCAACGATTAAGCGATCAATAACACCCTGGATATCGCCATCCATTACTGCAGGCAAGTTATACAGAGTAAAGTTAACACGATGGTCCGTTACTCTTCCTTGCGGATAATTATAAGTTCTGATTTTTGCAGAACGGTCGCCCGTTGAAACTAAGGTTTTTCGTTTAGATGATATTACATCCAGATATTTTTGGTACTCCAGATTATACAAACGAGTACGTAATTCAATCATGGCCTTATCGAGGTTTTTCAACTGCGATTTTTGATCCTGACAAGTCACCACAATACCAGATGGAATATGCGTTAATCGGATAGCTGAATAGGTAGTATTTACAGACTGTCCTCCGGGACCTGATGAACAGTAAGTATCCTTACGTATATCTTCGGTACGCAACTCAATATCAAACTCCTCAGCCTCTGGTAAAACAGCTACTGAAGCAGCAGATGTATGAACCCTACCCTGTGTTTCTGTCTGAGGCACACGTTGCACACGATGAACCCCAGATTCATATTTTAATATTCCATAAACTCCTTCACCCGTCACGTTAAATACAATTTCTTTAAACCCTCCGGATGTACCTTCACTCTGGTGAGTTACTTCGACCTTCCAACCTTTTTTCTCACAAAACTTATTGTACATACGAAATAAATCTCCGGCAAAGATACTTGCTTCATCTCCACCCGAACCTGCGCGTAACTCTACCACGCAGTTTTTACCATCTTCAGGATCTGCAGGAATTAAAAGCAATTTAATTTCCTCTTCCATATCTGGCAGTTTTTCTTCCAGTTCTTCCAACTCCATCTTAGCCATCTCTCTCATCTCCGCATCTTCCTCTTCTTTGAGGATGGTTTTAGCCTCTTTGATGGTTTCCAAAGCTGATTTATATTTATCATGAGCACCCACAACCTTTTCAAGTTCTCTATACTCTTTATTCAGCTTAATATATCTTTTTGTATCTGCAATCACTCCCGGATCGGTAATTTGCTCTGTTACCTCCTGAAACCGGATGACTACTCCACCCAACATTTCTAACAATCTATTCTCGCTCATTATATAATTTTTATGCTCCTATTATATGGTTTATTTCTTTTATATCAATAGATATATGAAGACCACAAAGTACTCCTTTGCGATAATATTCTTCAACCTTATATAAAACCGGATAATAGCATTTTCAGAATTAAAAATTAGTATTTAAACGTTCCAAACTCACCTTTTATAGTCAGTTCTTTTTTATCACTTGCCTCACAGCGACCCACTATTTGAGCTTCAATACCAAAGGACTTACTGATCTCGATTAAACTCGCCGCTATCTCTTCAGAAACATAAAGCTCCATACGGTGCCCCATATTAAACACCTTGTACATTTCGTCCCAGGCTGTCCCCGATTGTTCCTGAATTGTTTTAAACAAAGGAGGCACTGGAAATAAGTTATCTTTAATCACATGGAGCTGATCAACAAAATGAAGCACTTTAGTTTGTGCTCCACCTGAGCAATGCACCATCCCGTGAATTTGAGCACGATAATTATCTAACATCTTTTTAATCACAGGCGCATAAGTTCGGGTTGCCGACAACACCAATTTACCGGCATCTATATCAACACCTTCAACTTTATCGGTTAATTTTAGGCCCCCGGAGTACACTAAATCAGCAGGAACACCAGGATCAAAACTCTCAGGATATTTTTGTGCCAGATAATTGGCAAAAACGTCATGGCGTGCCGAAGTTAATCCGTTACTCCCCATGCCACCATTATATTCTTTTTCATAGGTCGCTTTTCCCGAAGAAGAAAGCCCTACAATCACATCCCCAGCCTGTATATTTTTATTATCAATCACATCCTCGCGTTTCATACGGCATGTCACCGTAGAATCTACAATAATGGTACGCACAACATCTCCCACATCTGCAGTTTCTCCACCGGTAGAATAGATAGAAACCCCCATCTCCCTTAACTCCGCCAACAACTCTTCTGTACCGTTAATAATAGCAGAAATCACTTCTCCGGGTACCAGATTTTTATTTCGTCCTATAGTCGATGACACCAAAATATTATCGGTAGCCCCCACACAAAGCAAATCATCTAGGTTCATGATCAGCGCATCCTGAGCAATACCCTTCCAAACAGACAGGTCTCCCGTCTCTTTCCAGTACAAATAAGCCAGTGATGACTTTGTACCAGCACCATCGGCATGCATGATATTGCAAAAAGCGTCATCTCCACATAATATGTCAGGAATAATTTTACAAAAAGCCTTTGGATATAAACCCTTATCAATATTTTTTATGGCGTTATGTACATCTTCTTTAGATGCAGAAACCCCTCTTTGATTGTACCTTGATGCTGAATCCACTGGAAAAAATGATTTAGAATTTTCGGGAAACAAAAGTAGTATAATTTTAGCAAATTACAGCTATTTGTCAGAAGTCATTTACCTGCAATTAAATAGGCCTTATCAATACGGACAGTATACTATAGCTGTTAGCTTTTAGTTTTCAGGTAACTTTGGTCTATTGTGGCTTAGCATCAGATATAAAAACCAAACCTATTTCTCAATTTGTTCATTTCATTACAAAGCATCTCAATTGCTTACTTGAAGGAAATATTAAATGTTACTAGCAATTACTATTTTCTACCCCAAAAACAATCTTGCATAGATTTATGATCACTGCTCATTGACCTTCTGCATTGGTTTTTCCATTACAACATTAAACTCAAAATCTCTATCATCATCTTCTCCTGAAGTAGTAAATTTCACCTTGTTATTCAAATATCCTTTGGCTGCTACCATAAACACATAATCTGTATCGGGTTTTAATTTAACCTTGAATCCCCCATCTTCAGCAGCATTCATTTTTAAAGTAGTTCCATCGCTACCTATTAAACGAAGATAAGCTCCCTGCACCTGTTCTTCGTTTTTATTCATAATAGTGCCATGAAGCGTAAATTTAAGAATGGGTAAAATAAAACTATACAGATTATCAATCCCCTTAGTGCTTCCGCGTGAAGAAGAAAACATACCCTCTTCGGTCTTGCCTTTAAATGTGATTCCAAAATCATCTCCCTCACTATTAATGGGTTCACCCATATTTTTAATATGCCATAAACCCTCCTCATCCTGCGTAGCCTTAAAAACATCAAGGCCTCCAAAACCAACATGCGTATTAGAGCTAAAATACAATGTGCCATCCATACGCACATATGGAAACATTTCATCACCCGGGGTATTAATAGCAGAACCCAGATTAACAGGCTCCCCCCAGGCATCACCCCGTTTTGTTGTTTGCCATATATCTTTACCGCCAAAACCTCCTTCGCGATCACTCACAAAATACAAGGTTGTCCCATCCGGAGCTATGGCAGGATGCGCAACCACTACACTATCAATTCCTATTTGAATAGCAGCAGGCTCACTCCATTTTCCTCCTGTACGTGTACAGCTCAATATCTCAGCTCCCATAGAAATGGAATCATTATACATACAACGAGTATAAAAAAGAGATTTTCCATCCATACTTATTGATGGGACGCCATTATCCACGCCTTCGACATTAATAGGATCTTCAAAAGCTTCTGGTTCTGACCAATTTCCTTTGGCATCTAACTTGGAATAATAAAGCAACGAAGTTCCCTGTCCTGTAATTCTGTTTCTGCGTTTGACTTTACTCTCGGTACGCATCGACGAAAACACCACATAATCGTACGACTCTCCCACATAAGCAGGAGAAAAATCGCTAAACTTGCTATTGAGTTTCTTTAACTTGCCCGTCTGATATCTATTGGGTTTAGGTTCTTTTTGCAACATCATGCACGAAGCCAACCCACGCTGGGCGCGCACATCGGTGGGAACCTCTTCTAAATAGCTTTCGTATTCGGTGAGCGCCTTTTCTATTTTGCCCGACTTTCGATAATTCTCAGCCAAATAAAACCGGGCCTGACGTTCGGGATATTTATACCTCACCGCCTTTGAATAAGCCGAAGCAGCTTTGGTTGGCATGTTAATGATACGATAGCACTCTCCCATAAAATAAGAGTATTCACCTTTAAGATAACGATTTTTCTCACGTGAATAGGCTTTCTTATACAATGCTGCAGATCTGGCATATTCACCTATCTCAAATGCCGTTTGAGCCTGCGACACCCTCTTTCCTCCGGCACAAGCGGAAAACAAAAGAATTAACAATGAAAAATATAGACTATATACGAGTAACTTCATGCCTTCAATAGAAAATTATCTGTAAAAATAGTTTAAAATAATCTGGAATGAAAACGTATAAGCTGCTTCTTTATTTTATCTCCATGATACAATAAAAGATATTTTTGCTCCATTTCATAGAAAGTAAAAATTTAAGCCCTCGTTTAATTAAGATTGTACACCTACGAAAATAATAACAACAACATTAAAATTACTCTCTTAAAAAACGAGATATTCTTACTTTAATCATCTCATTTAACACCATCGAATTTCGATTTATTATAAGTGATTTAATTAAAAAAGCAAATGGTTACCAACGATAGAACAAACTATTTCGCTTTTGTGCTATTTCGCAATACGTTTAAACCATTATGCATTGGCCGGCGAGCTATCCTAACTTCTTTTTTTTGTCCGAGAGATACCCTTTCTCAGTTGCTTTGTGCCTGCACCGTTATATGCTACTATTTAAGAATTGCACCTTGTTTCTTATTCTTTCTAATAACACAGTTATAATTTGCCTATTGCAAGTATTTTATGTAAAAATTAATGGATACAGAATAGTACCTTTGCCAAAAAATTAAAGCTATTTTATTATGATGACAGCAGTTAAGATTCGCAGCATATATCTTATCATGTATATGGCTTTTGCTTTTTGGCGCGTATTTTACAATATTTACCTTGAAGATATAGGGTTAAAAGGATCTGAAATTGGCACCATCAACACTATCTTTCAAGCCACCATTTTTATTACCGTAGTAATATGGGGAACCTACGCAGATAAGCGTGGCATACGACCAACACTAAGAATTGGTGTTTGCATTACTGCCTTATTTATGTTTTTATTGGCTTACATAAATAACTTTTGGCTACTAGTTTTTTACATTCCCATTCTTACGTTTTTTTATCATCCTTTGGGAGCTTTGAATGACGCTTTGGCCACACAGTTCTCAAGCATAGAGCAAAAACACTCCTTTGGTACTTTCAGACTATGGGGATCCTTAGGGTGGGCTATTGCAGCCATAATAGGAGGCTACCTATTCTCACATTTTCCAATAAAATATATTTTCCCCATATCAACCCTATTGTTTTTAATGCTCATCCCATTACTCTCCACACGCAAAAAGAAACATACCTATAAAGCAAAATTTAAAATGATCACCTTAAAAGAGCTTTTAAAAAATAAGCCTCTTTTACTTTTTATTTTAGTCATCAGTTTGTATGGCATTGTTTGTTCTCCGATATTCTCATTTCTCAATTTATATTTTACCGAATTAAAATCTGATAACAATATAGTTGGATTAGCATATGCCATTATGGCTTTTAGCGAACTCCCCCTATTTATCATAGGCAATCGACTACTTAAAAAATTTGGAGCACGTACAGTTATATTAATGGCGATGAGCTCAATGGCATTACGTTACCTTTTGTACGGATCCTTTCCTGATGTAATTATTGCACTCTCCACCGGTCTATTACAAGGTGTTTCTCTGGCTTTCTTTTTAGTAGGCACAGTTGACTATATGAAACATCTAATCCCTGCAGAACAGTATGCCACCGGACAATCCATCATTTGGGGTAGCTTTACCGGGTTAGGACAAACTATTGGCAGTTTATTAATCGCTTTTATTATTGATTCTTTTGGGATGATAAAAGTGATGCAAATATGGATAGGAGTTGCAATAAGCTGCATATTACTCACGTTAGTTTATTTTAAGTTATATAAACCTACTCAAAGTCTATAATAATCAATACATTTGGCAGAATAAAGATCATTTAACATGAGTCATAAAAAACTATATATTCTTGCATGCCTAATTTTCACCATTAGCCTACAGGCACAAAATACTACCGAAAATATCAAAGCCAATTTTCATGAATTTTACGCCCACCAGCCTATTGATTCCACTGAAGTAATTAACCTATTAAGTACTATGATTCAAGGAGAATCGTGGCCTGATTTGGATTACAAAAGCACCCGAAGGAGCAACTGGCAACCACTATCCCATCTAAAAAGATTGAAAACAATGTCCATTGCTTACGCCAATCATTCTTCAGCATTCTATCAAAATAAAGAACTAAAAAACGCCATCGTTTCCGGTTTTAATTATTGGTGTAATAACGATTTTAAAAGCGACAATTGGTGGCTGGGACAAATTGGTGTTCCTCAAAACATAGGTCCTATACTTATTTTAATGGACAAAGAAATTTCCGATGAGACTAAAACAAAAGCTCTCGAAATAATGGATGCCTCACAAATTGGCATGACTGGACAAAACAGGATATGGTTAAGCGGAAATGTATTGATGCGCGAATTGATGCGCGAAAATACGAAGGTTTACCTTGAAGCAGCCAATGAAATAAAACAAATACTGGTAATGACCGATGGAAATAGCGAAGGGATACAACCTGACTTCTCGTTTCATCAACACGGTGCCCAATTACAATTTGGTAATTACGGCTTGCATTTTTCGGAAGATTTAGTGATGTGGATATACATTTTAAACAACACGCCACTGGCTTTTTCCCCTGAACAAATGGAACTAATGAAAAATGTACTTAAAGAAGGACAAAACTGGGTTGTTTACAAAAACCGCTACGACATCTTGGCCGCAGGACGTCAACTCTTCCCGCACATAGTTGATGGGGAAATATATTTTCACTCTATCATCAAGAAAGCTGCCAAACACAAAATCAACACTAAATTGTTTGCAGAAATATTCAGCGATCCTCTACCTGCAAGCTTTACCGACACCTCAGGCACACTGCTTCATGGGTTTAAGTTTTATCCTCATTCTGATTTTGGAGTTTACAGGACAACTAATTTTTACACATCTGTTCGTATGTCTTCAACCAGAACAATAGGAGCAGAGGCCGGGAATGGAGAAAACCAGCTGGGTTATCACCTAGGTGATGGCACCAACCTCATCTATCGCCGGGGAGATGAATATCACGATATATACCCCCTTTGGGATTGGAGAAAACTTCCCGGAACAACACTAGCTCAAGACACAGTGAAGCTCCCAGCTTTAGACTGGAAAGGCTACCACAACCTGGCGGATTTTGCTGGCGGATTAACAACTGATAAAATAGGCATTATTGCTATGAAATACCGTAGAGATGGATTGCAAGCCAACAAATCGTGGTATTTTTTTAAAGGTAAGGTAATCGCGATGGGGTCTGATATTAATTGTGAAGAAACTTTTCCGGTAGAAACAACCCTTAATCAATGTTACTTAAAGAATGATGTATTTACTTTTGACAAGAAATTTAAAACAGTTAAAAAAGATAACGGAAAAACCATATGGCACGACAGCATAGCCTATGTCAGTTTAACTGATCAGCCAATAAAAAGTAGTCTGGAAAACAAAAAAGGCAAATGGAAAGATGTGGTCTCCTGGCTCCCCGACACCACAGTTTCAGCAACAATTTTTACGGCATCTATTTTACATGGCACTCACCCGGTAGATGAAAAATATGCTTATGTTACTATTCCTAATGTTGATTATAAAAACATTAAGAAAGAAGCCAGCAATAAGAACATTTCACTCTTGTCTTTAACTAAAGATATACATGCACTACATATGAAACAGGAAAACTTGTATGTATTTACTTTTTTTAAAAGTGGGTCTATCCTAATTCCTATAATAGGTAAACTATCCGTAGACAAAGCTTGCCTCTTATCGCTTCAAATCAACAATAACAAGACAGTGGTTACAATAGCTGACCCATCGCAAAAACACAAGACTATCAACCTGACAATTCAGGGAAATTACACTTGTATTAATGGTACTGCACAATACAACTACAGCAAACAGGAAACATCAATAACTTTTGACTTACCTCAAAAAATAGAAAGTGGTTACACAAAAGAATACCTGCTTAATAAATAGACCCATCAGGTGAATAATTGCAAAAGAGCTAATGTACGCCTGGTGAATATTCAGCTAATATTATTAACATAATATATTTTACATCGGAATAATATACTTTCCCTTTCACAATTATCTTCCCATCCACCCCCCGTCAACAAGCATCACAGTACCATGCATATAGGCACCGGCTTCGGAACAAAGGAAAACAATTGGTCCTGCAAAGTCTTCAGGCTTACCCCATCTCCCTGCAGGTATACGCGATAAAATTTGCTTCGACCGTTCCTGATCCTCTCGCAAGGCCTCAGTATTATCAGTATCAATATATCCGGGAGCAATAGCATTTACATTCACGCCCTTTGAAGCCCACTCATTAGCAAAAGCCATAGTCAACTGTCCTACAGCACCCTTACTGGCAGCATAACCAGGAACGGTTACTCCTCCTTGGAAAGTAAGAAGCGAAGCAGTAAATACTATTTTACCAGCCCCCCTGACTATCATTTCTTTTCCTATCTCACGGGTGAGAATGAATTGAGCATTTTGATTAACCTCAATCACCTTATCCCACATCTCATCAGGATGTTCTGCTATTGGAGCCCTAAGGATAGTTCCTGCATTATTAACCAAAATATCAATAACAGGGTAATCTGCCTTTACTTCCTTGATAAATGCATATAATGATTCCCGATTGCTAAAGTCGCAGGTATAAGCTTTAAAATTACGACCCAAACTTTTTACTGCTGCTTCCACCTTACTACCCGTCTTTTCCAACGAAGCACTTACTCCTATGATGTCCGCCCCTGCTTCTGCAAGAGCAACAGCCATAGCCATACCAATACCTCTTTTACAACCTGTTACTAGCGCAACGTTCCCTTTTAGACTAAATTTATCCAGTACACTCATTTTTAATAGTATTTAAACCCATAGTTATCAATCCTTAAAATTAACTGAATAATTTGTTATCCAAAAAATAAATCACATATCGTTCATAAATATTTTTTATGTCAAAAACACTCACCCACTATACGTTATATGTATAATTCTTTTTATAGTAATAATGATATTTTTTCAAAAACATAACCTTAACGTTAAATTTTCGTAAGTTTGTTTAATTTTTAATAATCTTTGTTAATTTTCGTTATATAATTGTATATGAAATCAGTTTCTATTCGTTATTTATTATCCACAACCCTACTCTTATTAACTATAATATTCAACACACCGGCACAACATAGTCAGGTCAACTTTAAAGAGATATCCTTAAGTGAGGGACTTTCGCAAAGCACAGTGTTTTGCAGTTTACAGGACAGCAAAGGATTTTTATGGTTTGGCACACGCACGGGTGGTTTAAATAAATATGATGGCTATACATTTACTCATTATAAACACGACAGAGATGATAGTAACACCATTAGTGGAAATGAAATACTTTGTTTATTAGAAGATAGTAACAATAACATTTGGATAGGCACCCGAAATAACGGATTAAACCTTTTTACGACCGAAACAGAAACCTTTACCCATTATTTTAGCGGAGAAAATCAGGCTAATTCAACCGAAAACACAGTAATAAATGACATTAAAGAGGATGATTTAAAGCAATTATGGATAGGCACCAACAGCGGCTTATTATTATATAACAGAGAAGAAAACACCTTTGCCGAAATAAAAGACAACGAAGGAAAGTCATTCAATACGATTCAACAAATTTGCGTGGCAAAAAACAACACACTTCTTATAGGAACAAAAAATTATGGAATATATCTTATAAGTACAAAATCAAAAAAAATACTTAAAAACTATCGTCACGAAGAAGATAATGATCAGAGTATTAGCAGCAATTACATAACTGCTCTGATATACGATAAGGATGGGGAAATATGGGCAGGCACCAGAGATCATGGTCTAAATAGGATTAACCAGGTAAATACAGATATCGTTACCCGCATAGCGAATGACAAAAACAACGAAAATAGTTTAGCAAGTGATATCATACGCACTCTCAACCAGGATAAACAAGGAAATATATGGATTGGAACAAAAAATGGACTGGAACAGTTGCTCCCTTCCCAACAGAAAAAAGACAATCCTGAGTTCATCCATTATCAAAATAACCAATTAGATAAAAACAGTCTGAATCAAAACTCTATCTATTCATTTCTGGAAGATAATGTAGGTGACTTTTGGATAGGCACTTGGAGTGGAGGCGTTAATCATTTAAGCATAAACAATCAGAAATTTGTATATTTTAAATACCAGGCAAACAAAAAAAACGGTCTCAGTCATAACATCGTTAGTTCTTTTGCTATTACAAAACGAGGATTATGGATTGGCACAGAAGAAACAGGCGGTCTAAATCTTTACGACATCAACAACAATACCTTTAAAAACATTAGGGCCGACATAAACAAAGCAACAAGCCTCCAAAGCAACCATATAAAATCATTATATGCCGATGAAGAAGAGAACCTTTGGGTGGGTACTTTTAATGGATTACACATGCTCAAAGACGGAAGTGATTCCTTTAAATATTTTTTAAAAGGAGCAAGTATTTATTGTATGGAAGGAGGTGCTAAAAACGACCTTTGGATTGGCACGTCAAAAAATTTATATTTATTAGATAAGGATAATTATCAATTTACCACCATTAAAGTTGGCAAACAAGGCATCACAAACAGTTCAATAAACACGCTGCTAAAAGATAGTAAAGGAAACATCTGGATTGGGACAAAAAAAGGACTTAATTACTTTAACTATTCCGATCAAAGCATACTGCAATTCACTCATTCGCAAACAGATAAAAACACACTGAGTAACAATCACATCACCTCCATTAGAGAAGATCAGGAAGGTAATATATGGATAGGAACTCAGGATGGCTTAAATAAGTACAATCCGAAAACCAAAACCTTTACGCTCTTCGGCGAAAAGGACGGACTTCCTGACAACCTCATAAACAACATATTAACAGACGATCTCGGAAACCTTTGGTTAACAACCAACAGAGGGTTATCACGATTTAATATTAAACTTGCTCAAGAAAAAGCCCACAACCAAAATTTGAATAAAATCAGAAACTTTGATATTGGCGATGGCCTGCAAGGGAACGAATTTATTACTAATGCTTGTTATAAGAGCCGCGATGGTAGGCTATATTTTGGTGGCGTTAATGGTTTTAATAGTTTTCATCCTGAAAAGATGAAAGAAAATACAAACATCCCTAAAGTAATAATTACCGACTTTCAATTATTTAACAAGCAGGTAAAAATTGGAATACCGAATTCTCCCTTAACCAAGAATATTACGCAAACAAAAAATCTAACCTTAACCCACAAACAATCGGTTATCACCTTTGGCTTTGTTGCGTTAAACTTTAAATCTTCAGAAAAAAACCGCTATGCTTATTACATGGAAGGCTTTGATAAAAACTGGATTGAAGCCGGAACCAAAAGAGAGGCATCCTATACCAACCTGCCTGCAGATGATTATGTATTTAGGGTAAAAGCATCCAATAACGACGGCATATGGAATGAAGAAGGAACATATATCAACATCACTATACTTCCACCATGGTGGGAAGCATGGTGGTTCAGAACTCTTTGCATTACTTTCGTAGCAACCATTATTATTGGCTATTCAAGATATCGGACAAAAAAACTAAAAGAGAACCAAAAGAAACTGGAACAGGAGGTGAAAATAGCAACAGAGGAAGTAAAAAACAAAAATGCTAAACTTGAAGAAGCGCAAGTGAAACTATCGAGCATAATGACCGATGTAAAAAAAGAACTCGGCAAAGCGTCTGTTGAACTTTTAGATGCCACCAATAGTCAGGCTTCCACAATACAACAGATCTCCACTTCAATAGAGCAAATGACACGAGAAATTAACGACAATGCCACCAATGCCGTACAAATGTTTAACAATGCCCAAAATATTGAAAAAGATACTGAAGATAGTGTTGGGATAGTGACAGAAACCGTGACTTCTATTGAAGACATTACACAAGGAATTGGGTACATCTCTGAGTTTGCACGTACTACGAATCTACTTTCTTTAAACGCAGCTATTGAAGCGGCAAAGGCAGGTGTTCATGGCCGGGCATTTTCGGTAGTCGCCAATGAAGTAAAGAAACTGGCTGATCAGTCCCAAGAGATGGCCATAAATATTAAAAACCTTTCCGAATCTGGGCTGACCTTATCGCATGAAGCTAAACTAAAAATTCATGAGCTACAAGAATATATCTCTGGGATAGTAGGACTAATTGCACAAATACGTGAATCCAGTGAAAATCAATCGAATGAAGCCTCCAATATCAATGAGGCTGTTCAGCAAATTTTATCATATGTAAATAGAACAGCACAACTGGCAGAAAAACTCGATACGGCCATTAATTCACTCTCCGTTGATGTGTAGTTGCCTAAAGATGTATCAATTAAATAAAGTCCAAAGTAATTTAGTAGCTATTGCTTATTAGCAAAGAGCTACTAAATTAGATTCCTGAGATTCAAATTTCACTTTACCCTTCTAATGATCTTCTATGGATAAGGATTTTATGGCGCTATCGAGGCTTTCCGCTAACTGAGCCGTTTCGTTGATATAGCTTGATATTTGTTGGATAGCTAAATTCACATTTTTAGCTTCGTATGACTGATTTTGACTTGACACCTGAATTTGTGAAATTAAATTCACAATACCCGAGATATATTGCTGCAATTCAGTAATTTTTTCACTTGCCCTTTGCGATAAATCCATGCCGGATTCAGACATGCTTTTAATATGAACCGCTACATCCTGTGAACTATCGGCCAATTTTTTAACCTCATTGGCCACCACTGCAAAGCTTCTTCCATGAGATCCTGCACGGGCAGCCTCAATAGCAGCATTTAAAGCCAACAGATTGGTCGTTCGGGCAAATTCTGAGATAAATCCAATTCCTTGTGTAATGTCTTCAATTGATTTTACAGTTTCAGAAACAATCTGAACGCTATCCTCCGTGTCTGTTTCTACTCTTTTTGCACTCTCATACATTTGAGAAGCTCCCTGGGCATTTTCATCTATATCCCGCGACATTTGTTCTATAGAAGAGGATATCTCTTCAATGGTAGAGGCCTGTCCATTGGCTGAATCAAGTAGCTTCTTTGAAGTATTACCCAGTTCATTTCTCACATCATCCATAATATTAGCCAGCTTCACTTTGGCTTCTTCTAATTTTTCATTTCTGTGCTTCACTTCTTCGGTAGCTTCAGCAACTTTTTGTTCCAGTAATCTTTTATTTTCCTTAAACTTTTTCATTCGCCAGTTCACAAAACCATAAACCGAAGCAACAATGATTAAAAATATTATCATCCTAAACCACCATTTTGCCCACCAAGGAGGCAGAACGGTTACCCCAAGAGCCACCCCTTGCTCATTCCAAACCCCATCATTATTCGATGCTCTCACCCTAAAAGTATAATCTCCTGCCGGTAAATTCGTATAAAAGGCTTCATTTTTATTTCCAATATTAATCCAATCCTCATCAAAGCCTTCCATCATATATTCATATTGGTTCTTTTCAGGCGAAGTATAACTAATCCCGGCAAAACTAAATGAGATCACTGATTGCTTATGAGTTAGTACCATTTCTTTAGTTAAAGATATATTAGAACTTAGAATATTGTTATGGTCATTCACATAAACCGGTTTATTAAAAAGCTTTAAACCCGTTATAACGACCTTAGGAATAGTAGGGTTATCTTTTATTTCTTCGGGTAGAAAAATATTAAAACCGTTTATTCCACCAAATAACAACTCTCCGTCCTTTGTTTGGTATGTCGAGTGACGAATAAATTCATCACCCTGCAAACCATCCGATTCGGTATAGTGATGAACAGAAATCTCTTCTTTTAGGTCCTTATTTTCAATAGCTATTTTTGCCAATCCCTTATTGGTAGAAATCCATATATGCCCACCTGCATCAAATAAAATCCCATTAATGACATTATCGGGTAAGCCATCTTTCTCATTATAGCGGTTAAACGACTGGCTATCTTTATCAAATTTATTTAAGCCATTATAAGTACCCACCCATAACTTACCTTCATTATCCTGGTTTATAGCAATAACATTATCATCACTCAGGCTATTTAAATCGCTTGCGGAATATTGATACACTTTAAAATTATCCTCTTCCCTATTATATAAATGTAGCCCTCTTTTAGTTCCGAACCATATATTGTTATCCACATCTGTAAAAAGCACATTAATATTATTATCGGCTAAACCATTAGGTATTTTATCGTTTCTAAGATACTTTGTACTCGTTTTATCATTCGTATTAAACTTTATTAAACCCTTAGAAGTCCCAACCCACAGTTCATTATCAATACCTGGTGTGATATAATTAACAAGAAAATCTTCAAAGAAAATACTTGATGTTTCTTTCTCACAATCATAATAAGTGAGCCCTTCAAATCCTCCTATCCATAAATTATCTTTAGCATCAGTATATAAAGTCCTTATATCATCATTTAATATAATATTTGATCCATCCTCGGTTGAAATATGCTTTAAAAACCGTTTACTCTTTTTGTCAAATAAACTTACACCTCCCCCATCTGTGCCTATCCAAATCCCTAACTTATTTTCCGTAAAACAACTGGCATTATCATTGCGTAATCCGTAAGATCTGTTTTTATTAAATTTAAAATGGCTAAATGCTTTGTTATTCATATTTAAATACTCCACTCCGCAACTCCAGGTACCAATCCAATAGTTACCCCATATATCCTCACAAAAAGAGAACATAATATCCTGAGCCAGACTATTTTCAATGGCCATATTGTTTTTATAATATATAAAATATGGATTTATTTTTGTCGATTCCTCCTGCGAAAGGAAGTTTAATCCAGATGAAGTACATACCCATATTGAACCTTTTTTATCCTCATAAATCACTCTGATAACATCATCACTTATACTGGTACTATCTAATTCATCATGCACCAACCTCGTGAAGTTACTTTCCGACAAATCCATTAAACGATTAAGCCCATGCTTTCGGGTACCCACCCATAAAACGCCTTTACTATCGTACAATAATGAAATAATGACATTACTACTAAGGCTATTAGGGTTCTCTGCATCATGTTCAAAATGCCTAATAATCTCCCTTTTATCGGTATCAAACAGATAGACCCCTGACTTATTCCCAATACAAAGAAGACTATCCTTGACTAAACAAAGGGCAGCAACACCAGTAATTTCTTGTCCTTTTATATTATTATAACGAACAAAAGAATCGTTATCCTCATCATATAAACACAAGCCACCAAGGGTAGAGATCCATATTCTACCTTTATAATCTTCTACCACATTATAAACGGTCCTAAACTCACGATTTTTATCAGCTACTTCAGTATTCAAATAGTGATAAAAACGCTCTGTATTAAAATCGAATCTATTGATACCAAAATTACGTGTACCAATCCACATACGTCCCTTGCTATCCTCAAAGATACTTAGTATTTCATTTCCACTGATGCTATACGAATCATCAGTATCATTTTTATATACTTTAAAAGAATGACCGTCATACTTATTAAGACCTCCTGTGCGTGTTCCAAACCACATAAACCCTCTGCTATCTTGCATGATAGCAAACACAGTACTTTGCGAAAGACCCTCTTTAACTGATAAATGTTCAAATTGCAATTGATTCGAACTTCCAAAAACAAAGGTGAACAGACTTTGATGAATGAACAGTACAATAAATACCATTCGTTGTAGATTTGTAGACATATGATTTCATGATTTACTGAATTCAGAGTTACGTAAATAGTTTATAAATGTTGCTCCATTTTCCGAAAAAATACACACATTCCATACTAACACTCAGTATACAATAGTAGGCATTTAAAATACTTATGATTACTCACTTAAATATATTTTAACCACAAACATTAACCCATAAACAGTTACGAGCATTTATAAAATACAAAAAGTATAAAACAGTAGTAGAAAATGGAGATTTAAAAAACTTAAAAAAAACACTTGAATTAGTTAACCCATTACTTCTTTTTAATAATTATCAGCCAAATATCTTATCAATGAATTTAGCCACGATAGCAAATAAAGAATAGCTTAGTATGGTATATCTTGATGAATATGAATTCACAACAGGCTCAAAAGTTTTCGAACATAAGCACTATAATAAACAAAATAATACTAATAGAAAGTACTCATAAACTAAACCTTACATAAAGATTCAAATTTGAACCTTACTTAACGTACCTTTCTGGTGAATATTAGCAACAAACCAACAAAAGTTAAAAATCCATTCAGCATCAATTTTTCAAACCCTAAAGAAAATCCAAACCAATTTAAAGAATTAAAATCGAGAATACCTGTTATTACAGGAGACAGAATAGCCACCAATGGAATCCATTTATCGTTTACCTGTAATTTGGTAAATAATCCAAAGGCATACATCCCCAACAAAGGTCCATAGGTATACCCTGCCAACATAAATATGGTACTAATAATACTATCGGCTTTAAAAACACGAAACAGAATGATCACACACATGAGAATGAGGGAAAAGGCAAGATGAACCTTTATGCGTGATTTTTTATTTAGCGACTCATCATGATGTGAAGAACCCAAAATATCCACGGTAAAAGAAGTAGTCAGTGAGGTAAGCGCGGAATCGGCACTACTGTAGGCTGCGGCAACCAAACCTATAATAAAAAAAACACCAACCACAGCTGGTAAAGAGCCGCTATTTACTATCATAGGAAATAAATCATCAGAGCGTTCCGGCAAAGCAATACCTTGCTGGTTAGCAAAAGTATAAAGCAGCGCCCCCAAAGAAAGAAACAAAAGGTTAGTTGGAATAAAAGCAAAGCCATACCAGTGCATGTTTTTTTGTGCTTCTTTCAAATTTTTACAGGATAGATTCTTTTGCATCATATCCTGATCTAAACCGGTCATCACAATAGTGATGAAAGCTCCCGACAAGAACTGCTTAACAAAATGCTGTTTCGAATGCCAATCGTCAAACACAAATACCTTAGTGAGTTCGCTCTGGTTAAGCATCTCTAATACGCCACCAGCCGATAATCCCATTGATTTAGCCATATAAACAATGGTAATTACAACCGAGGCAAGCATAAAAACAGTTTGCAGAGTATCGGTCCATATAATGGTTTTAATACCTCCACGAAAAGTGTATAACCAAATTAGGGCAATGGTAATAAAAACTGTCACAGCAAAGGGTATGCCCAGCGCATTAAAAAGACTTATCTGTAAAACATTAGCCATCAGATACAAACGAGCAGATGCCCCAATGGTTCTTGACACTAAAAAGAGCCATGCGCCGGTTTTATAACCAAACTTTCCGAAGCGTTGCTCCAGGTAGGTATAAATAGAAGTCAGATTTAACTTATAATAAACAGGTAATAATACATGGGCGATGGCGAGATAACCTAAAAAATACCCCCCTACCATTTGCAGATAGGAAAAGTTAGTTGATTTAACCCATCCCGGAACAGAAATAAAGGTTACTCCCGAAAGGCTGGCTCCAATCATACCAATGGAAACAATATACCATGGCGATTGCCTGTTACCCAGAAAAAAACTTTCATTATCCGATTTTTTCCCCGTCACAATGGAAATAACCATTAGGATGATAAAATAAAGTGCTACAAGCAGTCCGGTGTATAGAGGTGTCATATTTTTAAAGTAAAACTTTCGTTATTAGTAGCTTGATTTCAATATTACGTATTATTCTTTAATTCCTAACATAAAAAACATAATCGATCAATTGATAATCAACGGGTAAAAATAAGAGAGTATACCATCTATTCCAAGTGATACCTTGATAATTTTTTTAACTTTGGACGATTCAAAAAAAATCGTAATATGAATACTGAAAGTTATCCATCACAAATACTTGAAAATGCAGTACGCGAATTTTCCAAGCTCCCCGGAATAGGAAAAAAAACAGCGCTGCGTTTGGTTTTGTACTTGCTTAAGCAGGAAAAAAATGATGTGATACAATTTGCAGACACTTTACGTCAGTTAAGAGAAGAAATAGTGTATTGCCAGGAGTGTTTTAACATCTCAGACACTCCCATATGCAACATCTGCGCAAGCCATAAACGCGACCACTCAATAGTATGCGTAGTTGAAAACATAAAAGATGTGATGGCTATTGAAAATACACAACAGTATTTTGGTGTTTACCATGTGCTAAATGGAGTCATATCTCCAATGGATGGCATCGGACCGGATGATTTAACGGTAAAACCCCTGGAAGAAAAAGTAAAACAAGGGAAAGTGAAAGAGTTGATTTTTGCTTTGCCAACCACTATGGAAGGAGATACAACCAACTTTTACCTTTACCGCAAATTCAACAATGTATCAGTAAAGATTACCACCTTGGCACGAGGGCTTTCTATTGGCGACGAACTTGAATATACCGACGAAGTAACCCTGGGCCGTTCCTTAGTTAATCGTTTACCTTTTGAATCTACTTTATAATCATATATATCTATAAAAACATATGCAAGCCGATATTAAACGACAATTTAAAATTTTAAACCTGATTTATGCCACTATACTGGGAACCCTATCCCTAGCTGCCATTTTTTCGGTGGTGTTTATCTTTAAGGCAGGTGTCTTACCCGTATTTGATGCAGACAATCAAGCCGCTATTAAAACAATTATCATCATCTCTCTTTTGTTAGGTATTCCTGTGAGTCATGTTTTCTTCTATAAAAAAATCAAACACATCAAGCCCTCACTGAGTATTGTTGCTAAAATGAAGATGTACCGATTAGCATTTATGGTTCGCATAGCCATGTTAGAGGCTATTGGCTTACTGGTCTTGATTGGTTATCTGGTTACTGCCGATAAATCATTTTTATATATGTTTGGAGTGGTATTCATACTTTTTCTGGTACATGCTCCTACCCGTAATAAGCTGATAAATGATTTAAATTTAGTCGAAACTGAAGAAGAAGAGTTTTTTAAATAGTGTAAAAATGATAATAGCTGTTGATTTTGACGGAACCATTGTAGAGCATAAATATCCCGCCATTGGCAAGGAAATGATTTTTGCATTTGAGACCCTAAAAGCCATGCAAAAAGAGGG
>JBFHKL010000025.1:0-24706 GCA_041595375.1 Saccharicrinis sp. | reverse complement strand
TACAAAGATATAAATAAAGCCGTATATTTGGTATGCTATGTTAAACCTAAATATATATGTATATGAAGACTACAGTAGATCTTAAATGGTTAGAGAAAATGGCTTTTGAAACAGAGTTAAATGGTCATAAAATTAAGGTTGATGCGGGTAAGGATTTTGGTGGCAATGATAGTGGACCTAGTCCAAAACCCTTAATGTTGGTCGCTCTGGCAGGGTGTACGGGCATGGATGTTGTATCGATACTTAAAAAAATGCGCGTGGAATACGATGGGTTAACCATCTCTGTTGAAGCTAATTTAAGAGACGAACAACCTAAATATTATGATGAGATGAAAGTTATCTATCATTTTGTGGGGAAAAATTTGCCTATGAAGAAGCTGGAAAGAGCTGTACAACTATCGGAAGAGCAATATTGTGGTGTATCTGCTTTGTATAAGATGGCCATTCCTGTTACAACCGAAATTAAAGTGACAGAGAGTTGAATAGGTATCGTTGATCTGTTGCGTTTAACTATATCTTAAAATAACGTTATCAACAGCAAATCTTTGTTCAGTCCAATTTGTCGGCTATTAGTATGCAGCGATTGGTGCTATGGGATTTTTGTGTAGTTTATGATTTGAAAAGTAATGTCATAAATCATTGCTTTTATTCTCTTATTGTTTCTAAATTTTGCTTTGACTGAATAATTTCATTTGCCATGCCTTTTCCGACTTCTTCGTATAAATTAAAAACATATGTGGCGCCTGCTTCCTTCAGTAGTTCAATCTGATCATTGTACTTTGCTGTAGCAAATATCTCAATTGGTCTGTTTAATGCCGCTAATCGTTTAATCACAAAAATATTGTTTTGAAAATCAGGGAGAGTCAGAATAACGGTTTTTAGTTCTTCTGGCGATACATTATCCCAAAAATCGGTATTTGTAGCATCGTGGAGAACTACTTTTCTTTTTCTTTTCAAATGTTTGATAATTCTGTTTTCGTCAGAGTCTAGGCCAATGAGCTGATCTTTATAGCTTGCAGCAAGCGTATCGTAAATATTGGTTCCTACGGTGCCCATCCCAATGATTATTATTTCGGCATTGTTAAAGTTTATGCGAATATTGTCCTTTTCTAAATCTTTACTGAAAGAGTAAATGTAATTTTTTCGCTTTTTGAAAATGATATGTGCTCTGCTATTGAGTATGGAAGAGATAATAAAAGAGAGGGATATGGCTAAGGCTATAATGATTAGCCAATCGGTGGATATCCAGCCCATATTCACGGATAAAGCTCCAACGATAAGTCCGAATTCGGAGAAGTTGGTTAAAGAAATAGAGGCAAAATAGGAGGAGTGAACTGGAAAATGAAAGCGGCTTAATGATAAATGGTAAATAAATGGTTTTAGTAAAAGAATAAAGGTTAGTAATATAGCGCCTATAAAGGTATCGTAATCAGGCGTGCCGCTAAAGCCTATGCTAAGAAAAAAGGCGATCAGAAAGAAATCTTTAAAGTGTAATAGGTTCTTAGACAATTCATCTGATTTTTCATGGTTAGATATGATTATACCAAAAACAAGGGCGCCTAAGTCTGGTTTTAAGCCTACAATACCAAATAACTCAGCACCCAGCAAAGCCATAAAAAACCCAAACAAGGTAAGCATTTCTCCGTGACCGGTTCGTTTGAGAATATATAAAAGTAAAGGACGAAGAAAGGGGCTTAGTAATAAAAATAAGGCATATACTGAAGGCCATGTTTCTTTGGAAAAGGTCAGGAATAACACTGCCAGGATATCCTGAATAATCAATATGCTGATGGCTGCTTTTCCTTCAGTTGTATTTAGGTTTCCTCTTTCTTCAAGAATTTTAATAACAAATACGGTGCTTGAAAAACTCAGTATGAAAGAAATGATTAGTATTTGCTGGATGGTTAAACCTGCAAAATGAGGTAGCGGTGTTAGCGTAAGTACACCAACAATGATGGCCGAAGTTGTTACAGAGATCAAGGTAGACAGCAGGCTGCCTCCCAGTATCGATTTTTGTGTTAAGGATTTGATGTTTAGCTTAAGACCAATGGTATACAATAATAGCATGACGCCGATATCGGCAATTCCTTCCAATAACTGACCGTGCTCGGCATTTATGCTGTGTAATAAAAACCCTGCAAGCAGAAAGCCAAGCATAGGAGGTAATCCTATTCTTCTAATAAAGTAACCAAGGGTAAAGGCTATACCCATCCATAAAGAATCGAGGCTCATAAATTATTATATTAGGTTTTTAGGGTCTTCTTCATTTCATTATTTAAATCTAATATCAAAGGATTATAAATTGTTCAGAAATTCCTTCATTACTCTCTTTGAATCCTTCGTTTAATAAGCCTTTTTTTACTGCTTTTATTGTTTACACAAGCGGCTTACCAAATCCTTATGCTGTGGAAATTTTTGTAATAAATCTACTGCTGATCCCATTTCAAAGTCGCTAAAGTCAAAGCCCGGTGCCACAGCACAACTTACCAGAGAATAGCCGTATGCTCCTTCTATTTCGGCAGCGAACCAGCAATGCGGTTCAACGGTGTACTGCCATACATTATTTTGTTTACCAGACAGTATCACTCTTTTGTATTGGCCTGATGGATGAATAATATGAATGATCAGGTTTATTCCTTGATGAAAATACCAGGTCTCAGGAGATTGGATGCGATGAAAAGCAGATGTCTCTTGGCTACTAAGTAGGTAGTAAATTGAAGTCAATGCATCTCGGTTGCCATCAAATGTATCCGGTAGGCCTTCTTTTTTTATGCTTAGTGCTGATCGGTAGCATTCTTTATACCAACCACCTTCGGGGTGCGCCTTTAATTGTAATTGGCTAATGATATGGCTTGCTGATCTGCCAATATGGTTTTTCGGTACAAATAAGGGATTTGTATCAATAAAATGTTGTAGACTTAACTGTGCCTCGGCAAGTTTGTCTTCCCAGTGTTTAATAGAATTTTGCCCTATTTTATCGGTAACGCATTTTACACCTACAAAAGGGATATCATGATTTCGGCATACTCTGGCAACAGCAAATGACTCCATGTCAAATACATCACCTGTTCCATCAGCAGAGGTCAAAAAAGTATCTCCGGTATTACATATGCTATCGAATTGCCAATGTTTAAAAAATCCACATGCTTCTATTTCAGCTGAAAAATCTTCTTCATACGATACGCCGAAATTTTGAAGTTTCTCCATGTCCCGGTCAATAAAACGTCTACACAAATGAATAGATCCCAGTTCATAATCAAGTGTCCCAGCAGTTCCTATATTTATTACCACATCAGGATGATGTAGGCTTATAGCATGTTCAACGGCAAGGGCGGCTGCAACTTTGCCAACGCCGGTTCTGCAGTAATGAAACTTACAGTCGGGCATATTAACATAAACACGCTCTTCCTCTACTGCATAAACAATAAGTATATTTAGCATATGATTCTCTTTACATATATTTTGTGGTTTAAAAGTACTTATTAAAATAGACGTATAAAACTAAGCATGCAAACTTATGCATAGTTCTCAGTTATTTATTAAAATACCAGAGAAGACTAGCCCGAAATTATGTTTTATTGCGCTAAAAATTGCTTTTTACTTGTATCAATATGCACTCTATTGTCAAAAGTCGTGGTTTTATACACATTTAAAAATGTAAAACCAGCAAGTAATATTATATTTGAACAGATTGTTTGACTACGAATTTATATCCTGGAGGTATGTCTGTACTTTTATACATTAACTTACTTATAATAAATATTGTTGTTTGGTTAGCCTTAAGTTATTTTTGGAGCTTTTGGAATTTTAAATTATTTAAACCCTACAATTGGCTGGAAGCAAAGAAGAGAAAAGAAATTCCTGACAAAATTATAAAAGAGGAAAGAGTTTTTAAAGATAGAAATCGCTTTTATGCCCTTTGGTTTGAATTGGAACGTATCAAAAAACATGATATAAAAGGTGATTTAGCCGAAGTGGGTGTTTTTAAAGGAGAAACAGCAAAGGTCATACATTATTTAATGCCTGCACGTAAACTTTATCTTTTCGATAGCTTTTCCGGTTTACCTAAACAAATTATCCGGGAAGATTGTGATGGAACGATAAGACCACAAACGGTTAACTTTGAAGCAACAAGTAAGGATGAGGTTGAGAAATATATAAAAGGAAATGACATGGTTGACATACGGGAAGGTGTTTTTCCTGAAACGGCCATGGATTTAAGTACGCAGATCTTTGCATTTGTACATCTGGATGCTGATCTTTATCAATCAACATTGGATGGTTTGTGTTTTTTTTACCCGCGTTTAAGTGCAGGAGGTTCTATTATTGTGCATGATTATAACCACAATTGGGACGGCGTAAAAAAAGCTGTTGATGAATTTGAAAAAACGATACCGGAATATTTTGTCCCTTTGATGGATATGTATGGTTCGGTGTTACTTGTTAAAAATAAAAAGGTAAAATTACTGTAGAATGCTTAGATTGATCCATTTTTGTCTTTTGGTGTGTATAATTAATTTTTCTGTGATTGCTCAGGATACCATTTCTGTTAGCGAAAATGATAGACCAAAAATTGGTCTGGTGTTAAGTGGTGGTGGAGCTAAAGGGATTGCTCATATTGGGGTGCTGAAGGTGTTGGAGGAGCTTGGTATTCGGCCTGATTATATTTCAGGTACCAGTATGGGTAGTATTATGGGCGGATTATATGCTGCAGGATATAAAGCCAACGAGCTTGATTCTATTATCAAAGCAATTAATTGGAATAATCTGCTTAGTGACAATATACCGCTCTCGAAGGTTGTACCCGAAGAAAAAAATGATTACAAACGATTTTTATTTCAGTTTGATATTACTAAAAAAGGGCCTGTTCTGCCAAGTGGGGTAGTTGTTGGACAGGGTATTAGTGAGGAAATGAATTATTTGGCCTGGCATATGACGGGGATAGATCATTTTGATGATTTCCCTATTCCTTTTCGCTGCATTGCAGCTGATTTAATTTCTGGGGAAGCTTATACCTTCGACTCAGGTAGTCTGCCTTTAGCTATGAGAGCAAGTATGGCTATTCCTTCTGTTTTTTCGCCTGTTTTATTAGATAGTATGTTATTAGTTGATGGCGGTGTGTTGGATAATATGCCGGTAAAAGCATGTCTTGATATGGGAGCCGATATTATTATTGCTGTGAACGTTGGACTAAAGGGCAAACCTAAAGTGGAGGATTTTAAGAGTATAACAGATGTTTTAATGGGGGCGGCAATGATCAGGAGTAATTACATTGCTAAAGAGGCTAAGGAAAAGGTTGATATTTTAATTGAACCGGACTTGGAAGCTTATAATGCGGGGAGCTTTTCTAATGGGGAAGAGATTATTGAGTTGGGCGAGATAGCAGCACGTGAACATTATATTGAGCTGGCCAGCCTGGCCGATTTCTTAAATCAATACCCTCAAAAAGAAAAGCCACAGATTAGCACCAACTGGCAGGAGTTATATATTGAGGATATTAAGGTGGAAGGGCTCACTCGATTGAATAAACAATTTGTTTTGGGTAAATTTGGCTTGGAGAAAAAGCAGACCTATACAACCAAAGATATTAATGAAGGAATGCACCTTTTAATGGGGACACGGTATATTCAAAATGTGGATTATAGGCTTGAACCGGGAGAACATGGTTATATACTTACACTTTTGCCCACCGAGTCTTTTCCGAGTAAATACAATTTTTCTATTCATTATGATAATGAGTATAATGCCAGTGCAATTTTTAATGTAGCTCTGCGAAATTATCTTATCAGAGGTTCAAGTTTTAAACTAACTTTTGAATTATCAGAATATCCTCAGTTGAATACTGAGTATATTGATTACCTGGGAAGTAAACAAAAAACGGGTGATTATATAAAAGGTCATTGGGAAAAAAGTTCTGTACCTTATATTGATGAGGAAGGGGAAGAAGTGGGCTCTTTTTATGAACAGTTGTTGTTGTTGGAGGGAGGATTTTTGTTTGTTCCTAATATAGAAAGAATTATACGGGTAGGGGCATTTTTTAAGAGGCAAGTAAGTAAATCGGGAAGTGGGATCATAGATTTAATGATTAAAGATGTCAATATAATTGGGAATAGTTACTGGGGATTTAATTTAAAGTACAATAAAAACTCATTAGATAGGCCGTTTTTCCCTATTAAAGGTTCCTTGTTAAATATTGATATGGAATATCCGATCAGCTTTAATACCATTTATGATGGTTCAGATAGTGCTCGTACCGTATTAAATGATTTGATTGAAATCCCTAATGAAAACTATTTTAAGGCTTCAGTGGTTTTTAATCATTATATCCCTGTAAGTAAACATTTTAATGTATCGTACTTACTATCTATGGGGGGGGCTTCAGAGAAGATGGGAAGTTTGCAGTATTTTCAATTTGGAGGTATTGAGGCTACCAAAAGATATAATGATATTCCTTTTGTGGGATTAACAACCAAGGAAATATCTGCTCAGCAATATATAATGGGTAATGTAAATCTAAGATACGAAGCGATGAATAATTTCTTTATTGGGCTTACAGGTACCTTCCTCGATTACGATACCGAATATAATAACCTGAGTTTTGATACTCTAAATGTATTTGGTTCAGATAAGACTGTTTATGGTGGAGGAATCTTATTTTCCTATCAATCTATATTAGGACCCTTACAATTGGGTTACGGCCGCACATCCATGCATAGCAAAAACAGGTATTATTTTTCAGTAGGATTTCCTTTTTAAAATACATTGATACAGGTGTAACTTAAAGTTGTTAAAGCCCGTATTAAATGAATATTTTATCCATAACTACCATTCATTCATTTCTGATTTTACTTGGCATATCCATACCAAGTTGTTCAGCATGAGTTTTTTGAGAAATTGAAATTAGTACAAATGTTTCTTTAGGGGATTCATATGTCTGTTATGTATTTTAGGCATGTGAGGTCGGAGGATTAAAAGGGAAGGTATGTTTGAATTGAGTTATTTGGAATCAAGGTCGACAAGAGAAGTGGTATCTATTATAGATAATCTGCCATGGGGAGCGATGCTGCTGGGAATAGGTTTGCAAAACGAATATTGTATATTGCATAGTAATGAGAAGTTAAAGCAAAGTTCTTTTGTTGAGTTGGGTATTCAAGCTGGAAGATCTTTTGTGCAATGTTTTCATCTTAAACAGGAACAGGTTAATGAAGGTAGTTTTGTTAATGGCGAAACATTAAACATTAGTCTGTATGTAAATGGGGTTAAGAAACAAATTGAAATTAAATTTGGACTTTTAAATGTTTGTAAAAATGTATATCCAATTGCCTATATATCCGATACTACCTTATTATTAAATGCCACTAATCGAGCACTAAAGGCCGAGCAGGAGTTAAAAGTGATTTTGGAGAATACAAGGTTTGGGATTAAACAAATGACGCCAGAATTAGACATTTTAAATGCTAATAGAATGGCATGTAAAGCCATGAGCAGTGATATCAATAGTTTGATAGGCTCGAAATGTTATGTGCATGTAGGTAATGATGATCCTTGTCCAAATTGCCCTGTTTTACTCTCTATTGATACAAAGTCGCCGCAAGAGCATATTCAGGAGCCGGGAAATGGAAGAAGTTACTTGATTAATTCGGTTCCTGTACTCAATATGGATAATGAAGTTAGTAGTATCATTGAGTTTTTTGAAGATATTACTGATGTTAAGGAAAAAGAAGCGTATTTAATTGAAAGTGAAAATAAGTTTAAAAATATTTTTGAATACTCAAATGATAGTATCTTTTTGGTATCAAACGGCGTAATAGCCGACTGTAATATTACAGCATGTAAAACATTTATTGTTAACGGAAAAGATGATTTAATAGGAAGGGATTTCACTTCCTTGGTAAACACAGAAAGCGTTACACAGTCAGAGGATCATTTGATTGAATATTTAGGATCCATGCCTAAGGAAAAAATGCGACACTTTGATTTGGACTTTAAAAAGTCCGATAAATCTTTTTTTCATGGCAGTGTTTCCTCTTCTTCTATTAAAATAAAAGGGAAACAGTATCAACAAATTATTATTCATGATATTACCCTTCGAAAACAAACAGAAGTTGAATTATTGAAGGCTAAAATAAAGGCTGAAGAAGCAGCCAATTTAAAGTCTTTATTTTTAGCCAATATGAGTCATGAGATACGAACTCCATTAAATTCACTTCTGGGATTCTCTGAGTTGTTATTTGCTGGTCAACTAGATAAACAAGATCATGAACAATATCTGAAATTGATTCTTTCAAGTGGAGATCAACTGCTTCATCTGGTGAATGATATATTGGATATTTCCCAGATAGAATCAGGGCAACTTGAAATTAAAAAGGAACCAATACATATTAACTCCATCCTGGATAGATTGTATAAGATTTATAGTGCTGAATTAAGATCAAAGCCGGTAACATTAAAAATAACCAAAGGCTTAAATAATGATAATTGCTATATTGTTGGGCATGAGGGAAAATTAACTCAGGTTTTATGCAATTTAATATCGAATGCCATAAAATTTACTCCTAAAGGTTGTATTCATATAGGTTATGTCATTGTTGATCATATGATTCAGTTTTTTGTGGAAGATACTGGGTTTGGGATTGATGACGAGTCGCAAGATGCTATTTTTGATCGATTTATGCAGGCTGGAACTGTGAAACAGAAAGAAAAAGGAGCAGGTTTAGGTTTGGCTATTTGTAAAGGTTTGGTTAATTTATTGGGTGGCGATATTTGGTTAAACTCGCAATTAGGTTCGGGAACAGTAGTGTACTTCAGTTTGCCTCTTGAATGTAACTGATGTTTTAAACCATTTGTCAGGTCTTCTGTTTGGTATTAAAAGCAGGTTATGAACAGGGACTTATCAAATATTCGTAAGGATTTTAAAAAGAGTAGTTTAGAAATAGATTCTTTTAAGGATCATCCGGTTATTCATTTTAAACAATGGCTCGATGAAGCTATTGATGCACAGGTCCCAGAGCCAACTGCCATGACTTTATCCACCGTTTCTCCACAAGGAAGACCATCGGGAAGAATTGTTTTACTCAAACATGTGTGCGAAAATGAAGGGTTTTGGTTTTTTACCAATTACCAAAGTAAAAAAGGTAGGCACCTCATAGCTAACTCCTTTGCTTCCTTAAGTTTTTTTTGGCCGTCTTTAGAAAGACAAATACGTATTGAAGGAAAAGTTCATAAACTCACTGCGCAGCAAAGTGATAAATATTTTTTATCCCGCCCTATAGACAGTCAGCTTAGTGCATTGGTTTCTCCACAAAGTGAGGTGATAGCAAACAGAGAATTATTGATGAGGTGGTTTCACGAAGCTAAAATCAGTACTACAAGCATTAATCGTCCTGAAAACTGGGGGGGCTATTCGCTCATTCCCGATGAAATAGAGTTTTGGCAAGGTCGTTCGGGTAGGCTGCACGATAGAATAAGGTTTACCTTAAGAAATGAAAGCTGGCATAAGGATCGTTTAGCTCCATAAGTGTCATTAGGTCTTGTTTGTACGGTAATTCAGGATAAAAAAAGAGGTTGTCAAATGATATGACAACCTCAGGATTATATATAGAAATATAAGATATCTTAAATATTCTTATTCACAAAGTGATAGTGCGAGCCAAAACGATCGAATGCAGCTTTGTCAAGTTCTTGTTGGTGGTCAGGGTGAGCAATAGATATAATTAATTTAGCTCTTTCCTGCATGGTTTTACCATATAGGTTAACTGCACCAAACTCAGTTGCAAACCAGTGCATGTTAGCACGTGTGGTAACTACTCCTGAACCAGGTAAAAGAATAGGTGAAATTTTTGATAACCCTTTAGCGGTAACCGATGGCATGGCAATAATAGGTAAACCACCTTCTGAATGTCCAGCACCACGTATAAAGTCAATTTGACCACCCACACCTGAATAGTGAGTTGTTCCAATTGAGTCGGCACATACCTGACCAGTAATATCGATGGCTAAAGCAGAGTTGATAGCCGTTACTTTATGGTTTTTACGAATAATATCTACACTGTTGGTGTGTTTCACATCCATCATAGCCACCATTGGGTTATCATCAATGAAATCGTAAAGTTTCTTAGACCCCATCAGGAATGATGCTACCATTTTACCTTTATCGATTTGCTTACGTCTACCGTTAACTACTCCTTTTTCAACTAAAGGAAGAATTCCATCGGCAAACATTTCGGTATGTACTCCAAGGTCTTTGTGATTACCTAATTGGGCCAATACAGCATTAGGAATACCGCCAATACCCATTTGTAAACAAGCACCATCTTCAATTAACTGAGCTACGTTTTTACCTATTGCAATATCTATATCGGTTAGCTCACCCATATCGTGCGTATAAAGAGGGCTATCATCCTCAACGAAATAATCAATTTCGCTCATAGGAATAATGGCGTCACCCCAGGCGCGTGGTACGTTAGGGTTAACAGCAGCTATTACAACATCAGCACCTTCAATGGCAGCTAATGTGGCATCAACAGATGTTCCTAATGAAACATAGCCATGTTTGTCTGGCATGGAAACCATCACCATAGCTACATTAACTTTTAAATAACCTTCGCGGATTAACTTTTGTGTTTCGCTCAGGAAAGCAGGGATATAATCAGCGTAGCCGGCTTGTGTTTGCTTGCGCAGGTTAGCACCAACAAAGAACTGTTCTGAAACAAAAACACCCTCAAATTCAGGATCTGCAAAATCAACTTTGTTTTCAATGTGAATATGTTGAACTTTTACATCGTAAAATTCCTTGTTACGACCACGTTCAACCATTGCTTTGATTAATTTGTGCGGAGTAACAGCCACACTACTCAAATGAACTCTGTCTCCGGTTTTTATTACCTTAACAGCTTCTTCTGCACTAATAGTTTTATACTGCATTGTTTTGTATTTATAGAAAATTTTCTTTAATTCCTTTATCGAGTTGCAAAAGTATAACAAATTGATTAAAACTGTAGTCCGAAATAATGTATTCTACAACATACCTTGACAATAAAGCCTGATGATGATTCATAAAGTGCCGTTTCTAAAACTCAGTCGTCGATAATCAACTAATTTGTTTTTATTACTTTTGCGATTTATTAAGGGTTTGTCATGCAGAAAAACATATCGATTAGAATAAATAAATATTTAAGTGAAGTGGGTTATTGCTCCCGCAGGGAAGCTGATAAATTAATAGACGCGGGTAAGGTGACTATTAATGGTAAAGTTCCTGATATGGGAACAAAGGTTATTACTGGCGATGAAGTTCGTGTGAAAGGGAAACTTATCTCCGAATCTTCAGAATCGTTTGTATATATTGCATTTAACAAACCTATTGGTATAGTCTGTACCACAGATACCCGGGTTGAAAAGGATAATATTATTGATTATATCAACTATCCTAAGCGTATTTTTCCCGTTGGGAGATTAGATAAACCCAGTGAGGGACTAATTCTTTTGACAAATGACGGGGATATTGTTAATAAAATTCTTCGGGCGAAAAATAACCATGAAAAGGAATATATTGTTAAGGTGAATAAGCCCGTTACAGCCAAATTTATTCAGCAGATGAGTAATGGGGTACCTATTCTAGATACTATAACAAAGAAATGTTTCGTGGAACAAACCGGTAAGTTTGAATTCAGAATTATCCTTAAACAGGGACTCAATCGTCAGATACGTCGTATGAGTGAATATTTGGGATATGAAGTTAAAAAGCTGAAACGGGTGCGAATAATGAATATTCACCTAGATGTACCCGTTGGTAAATGGCGAAGCCTAACTAAAAAGGAACTCAAGGATATTAACCAATTAGTTTCAGATTCCACTAAAACTGCTCATTAGTTTTTTATGCCCTGGGTAAGCAGGTACTTGGTATGTAAGCTATCTTGTAATCGTTGTTTTTCTACCAATATCCACGCTGTTTCAAGTAATAAACTAATCTGTTCTGCATGAAAATTAGAGTAGGGATTTGTTTTGCTTGCTAACCAGAATAAAGCCTCAATCTTCCCGTTTACCTTCACCGGAATAGTAATGGAGTTGTAGTGCTTATTGTGTTTTTGAAAGGGATAGTTACTGTGCGAATTGTTAATGATAACAGACTGATTCGAATTAACAGCCTGGTTTAAGCAATCAATATTTTTTATCTCATCGGTACTGTTTTGTGCTTTATATGTTAAGGAAAAGTCTTTGGAATAATTGTTAAGCAGAAATATCTTTTTTGTATCATCGTAATGATATACCGCTCCTGTCTGGCTTTGAGTGTATTCTATGATTTGTTGTAAGGTAAAATCCAGTAAATCATTAATGGTGCTGGCTTTATAGTGAATAATATTTTCAAGACCCTGAAATCGTTTATTCACCTGTTGAATCTGGTATTTCGCTTGTACGGTTTGTGTTGTATCAATTACGATCACATGCACCATTCTTTTTTTATTTACCATAAAGGAACTGGTGAATATATCCACATTGCGTTTTTGTCCTGATTTTAAGGTGTGGATGTCTTTAAAGTAATTGTTTTTGCTAGAATCAACTTGCCAGTATTTTTCTGTAAAATTATTTGAATTAGTTTGATTAATGGCATTCACGTTTAACGCAATAATTTCGTCTTTTGAATAACCATAGAACAAGCATGCAGTGCTGTTGGCATCAATAATGTTTAGTGATTTTGGATCTATAATAAGCATAACGGTTTTACTCTTGTTAAAGATATTCTTAAATCGTTTTTCACTTTCCTTTAAAGCGATCTCAAAATGCTTTTTATCTGTTATATCATCAAAAAGGGCGCCGCATAAACCTTTTTTAGGAGAAAAAATATGAGTATCATAAAATTTACCTTTTGCCGAAAATGCATCGGTAAAGCGAGAGGGAATTCCCGTAGAAGCCACTTGTGCAAATTTATTAATCCACGATTGCTCCGTATGAGGAAATAACTCCTTGGCTGTTTTGCCTACTATTTCATCATATTTTAATTGAACCCGCTTTAATAACTCAGGATTAGCATCAATATAAATGTAGTCAACCGCCTGGTCATTTTCATCCCATATTATTTCACATAAAGCAAAGCCAACCTTTAAATTATTAAACAATAATCTGTATCGTTCTTCGCTCTCGCTTAGCTGTTGGTTTTTGATATGAAGTTCCTCATTATTTGCCAATAATTCTTCTTCTGCAGCTAATAATTCATTGTTTTTGGTTCTGAGCTCTTCGTTTATGCGTTGATATTGTTTATTTAATACCACATGCTTTTTGTTTAGTGAAATATAATCGTTTATCTTCAATGCCAATTGAACCTGCGTTTTTTTTCTTTGTTTCATCATTAATGAAAGATAGATCAGTAATAATGATTGCAAAAGCATAAAGGCTAAAACAAAATATATTTCAAATTTATATCTGGCTACTAGGGTTGTAGGTGCATTGATGATTTGGCTGTTTGTTGGTAATTCGTTGGTGCTAATGTGATATCTTTTTAATTCGTTGAAATCAAAATAAAATTGATTTGGGCTATTGTTCTCCACTTTAATTTTTTTGATATCTGCTCCTTGTATAACCTGCTTCACTATATTTGCAGCATATTGACCTTGGCTAAAATGGTCTACTAATTTACCTCCCAAAACTCCTTCTCCTAAGCCATGAGTATACAAATGAAATAGAGGAGCCTTAAGATTTTCTTTTATTATGTGTAGACTTTCGCTAAAATCTAAACTTCTTCCGTTTTTATCTACTAAAGCAGAGAGCAATAAAACAGGATTATCTTTTTCAATCTGTTTAAGTTGTTGAGGAAATTGCTTAAAGGTTTGATTGGATAAAGAAATATTTGAAGTCTTTATATTTTTATAGGAATCTAGTACTTTGTTTGCATGTAATAAATCGGTTTTACCTGTGTTTGTATTGTCAGATATGGTATATATAGTTTTTGCCTCCGGAAACAATTGAAGCATAATATTTATTGTCTCTATTATTGAAATTTTTTCAATAACACCAGTCACCCAATCATTATTATTTTGTATCAAAGCTGTTTGAGTATTATTTACTCCACAAAAAATAATAGGTGTTTTCTCGAATAGACTATCCTGCTGTGAGAGTGCATAGTTTAATGCGTTATCGTCGCAGGTAATAATGGCTGTGTACTTGGTGCCATTTTTTATTTTGTATTTCAGGAGCTGAGTAAATAGGGTATAGTTTTTAGGTTTATTAAACCTCTTACTGTCCAGTGTCTCCAAATCAATGGAGATATGGCATGAGTCCAGGATGGATTTTACTCCATTTACCTGCTGAAAATAAGTAGGGAAACTTGAGTTGTAAGAACTGATAAGCAATATCCTTTGGCTTGATTCTGCCACTACATTGTTAAACGAAAGCAAGAGAATGTGGATCATAATTCCCGTAAAAAGTTTGCCTTTTGTGTTTTTTTGCATGAATAATCCTTCTATTTAGGTTCAGGTTATAGGTTAAAGTATAGCAAGCATAATTATTTGGCTATGCTGATTGCTAAGGTTCAGTGTTAAACTACAGGATTCTCGATTAATGGTAAATGAAGAATGGTATAGGTACCCGACTGGTCTTCCTGGTTATGAAATGTTATATTACCCTTGTGTAATAAGATAACAATCTTAGCCAGATATATTTCTATGGTGTTGCTGCGTTCGAACTGATAATTTTGGTTTTTCACTGACCTAAAGAAATGCTTGATTTCTGTATCTGAAAATAAACTGCCCTTATCTTTAATAATAATTTCCAGTTTGTTTTCCTTGGAGTTGATGTCTATTTCAATTGCTCCTTTGGGGGTAAAAGTATATGAACATTCAATTAAGGCTGTTAATGCCTCTTGCATATAAGCCTGATCCATGTTAATCCATGCATTTTGACAAGAACAGTTAATGCGTGTATCTATTTTATTATTCTTAATTTGTTGTGATTTGCCTTGAATAATAGAGATAAGTAATGGAACAATATCTATAGGCTCCAAGGATAACTGAGATTCTCCTTTTAGCTGTAGGTTAGATATTTGAAGAGCAGAATAAGAATATTTTTCCAGGTTATGAACCGATTTCTCAAGTAAAGTGATTATTTCTTTTATATGTTCGTCGTGGTCGTAAATATTAAGCAGGTTAATGGAACCAACAATGCCATTTAATGGGGTGCGAAGCTCATGACTAATGGTATTTAAAAAGTCATTCTTTGCCCTGTCTAACTGTTTTAATTCCTCATAAGCAACAATCAAGTTATTGTTGGATTCAATGAGTTCTTCTGTTTTACTTTTTACCTCTGTTTGTAACCAGTTATTTACATTCAACAATTTTTCGCGTGATTTTTTGAGTTCAATATGTGTTCTTAAACGCATCATTAACTCTTGCTGATTAAAAGGTTTTGTGATATAATCTACTCCGCCTTTGGTAAATCCTTCGGTGATACCTTCAATATCATGCCTGGCAGTTAAAAAGATAATAGGTAGATCTGCATGATTGGGATTTTCCTTGATTAATTCGCAGGTTTTGAATCCATTCATTTCCGGCATCATTACATCCAATAAAATAGCATCAAAGGAGGTGTTATTTAACCACTTTAAGGCTGTTTTTCCATTTAAAGCCACTTCAACAGAATAATTATTTTCTGATAATAAAGCAGCTAAAACCTGCAGGTTTTTAGGGTTGTCGTCCACAACTAAAACCCTTTCTTTTTGTGCACTATTGTTAATCATTGGTTACTTTATCTAGGTATTGCTTAAAGTGATTTATCATCTTCTGAATCGTTTCAAAATCAAAAGAAGTGATAGCGGTATGTAATGTGTCTACGTATTTTTCCAGTTCAGGCCACTGAATGATAGTTAAAATATGTTGTAATTTAACTAAGAATAAATTTAGATTTTCTGAAGATAATATTTCTTTTAGATCCTCCCAAATGGGAATGACTTCCAGATTTAGAATTTTATTGACCTGATTTAATTCTTCCGGCGTAAAAGAAGCTGTTGTATTTTCTGAGTATCCCTTATGATCTGTAAATAAGTGCTTGGCTTGAAAGAATTTTGATAGTGCCTGTACTAAATCAGTTTCCATGATGGGTTTTAATAGAAATCCATCGAAACCTGTTGCTAAAGCAAGTTGTTCGTCAGAATGTGAAGCAGATACCGCTAATACTGGCACAGATTTACTTTGTGGAGTAGACCTTATTTTTTGGATGATGTGCAAGGGGTCACTCTGAGGAATGCTCATGTCCAGAATAATCATATCTGGTTTTTGTGAGTTATTCAGGGTAAATATTTCTGTTTCTGATGTTGCTGTCTGACAATTAAAATTTAAATTAGAACATAAGGCATTTAACATATCGAGGTTTGATTGTGTTTGATCGGCAATTAAAATAGATTCTTGGTTAAAGCTTACTGTTTTACTTGTAATGGCAAGTTCAGCGTACTGTTCCATTGATGACTCTATATTCGGAATGATAAAACTAAAACAACTCCCTTTTCCTAGCTCACTGTTTAGTGATATTGTGCCATCCATCATGCTTACTAGCTTTTGTACAATAGAGAGCCCCAGGCCTGTGCCCTGGTATTTTTTTTCATTGGGATTCTTATCCTGAATGAAAGGCTCAAATATGGAGGCTTGCTTCTCTCTGGCTATGCCAATACCTGTATCTGTAATAGAAAATAGAATAGAACCGTTGTTTTGTGATTTGTTCGCTTGAAAAGAATAGGCTATGGTTACCTGCCCTTTTTCGGTGAACTTAATGGCGTTGTTTATCAAATTTAATAGAATCTGTCTTATTTTTATAGCGTCAATAAATACTGTTTTTGGGAAAAAATCGGGGTTTTCAACAATGATTTCCAGATTTTTTTCTTTGGATAATAGTAAAAATGTTTGTTCAATTTCACTTACCAAAATCTTAAGATCAGTATTCTCATGAGACAGAATCATTTTTCCTGCTACTATCTTTTCAAAATCAAGTATGTCGTTTATTAAGGATAAGAGAACCCTTCCACTGGATTTTATAGAGTTTAGATATCCGTTATAGGGAGGATGAGTAATATGTTTGCTTAATAACTCTGCAAAACCTATGATGGCATTCATGGGTGTGCGAATCTCATGTGATATATTGGCTAAAAAAACAGATTTGGCGTCATTAGCATTTAAACTCTTATTTCGTTCTACAGTTAAATCGTGAAGGAGTTTTTTAGCGTGGGTAATGTCTTTTATTACCCCAGTTATTTTTACATCGTTTTTGTCTGTTTTATGTCGTAATATCTTACCCATAAAATTAATCCAGATGTATTCGTTTTGCTTATTGAGCAACCTGCATTCAAAATCAAAATTTTCATTAGCTGCCGAATTTGCAAAGGAGGAAAAAATATGTTCAGCATCATCTGGGTGAAAACGAGAAAGAACCCAATCTATTAGAACAGTTTCATCATCAAAATTGTATCCTGTGAGGTCTTCAAATACCGAATTGGTTTTTATTTTGTTTTTATGGGGATCGTACTCAATAACTGCAATATTACTTGCATGCATGAAAAATTCAAAAATATCTTTTAATCCATCTATTTCTTGTTCCGACTCATGATTCCTTTTCATCTTTCTCATACCTTCAAGTCTTAGCTGATTGCTGATTGATTGGGCAAAGACAGAAATATCATCTATTGAAGATACATTGAATTTGTTTTTCTTTTCGAAAGCGATGATAATAGTTCCCCAAATGTGATGGTTGTCTGTGTGTATTGGAGCATAATAAATAGAATTGTAGGTGCTTTGAGTTTTGTTTGATTCTATCCCCAGGTGGAAATGTGCTTCACGGTTTTTTTTGTTAAAACCTGATATGAAAGGATTCTTGGAATTCAGGGTTTGTCCCTTGGCATAATTATTTCCCTGATGGGCAGTAGAAGCTACAATTGTGTTTTTTCCGTGTTTAAATTCAAGGAGAAGTGCAATAGATGAATTTGTTAGCCTCTGAATTTGGTTTATTTGCTTATCCCAGCTATTGCGTAAATTTGTATTCATTTATTTGACTAACTTATTTATAAACCTGTTAAATGAGATTCTAAAATACTCTATTTTAACTGTATATGCAAGTTTCCTATTTAATAAATAATTGTTGTATATTTGACAACGGTGTTAATGTGAAGTATGAAGAGATTGTCCCCACTAAAAGATGTAAATAATTCAATTGTATTTGCTGGATCTGTTGGTTTTTTTATTTATGATATTGAGTCTGATATCATAAATATTGCTGACAATACCAAGCGTCTGTTGGGTTTAATAAACGATAAGGAGTGTACGCTCTCAACAATTAAATCTTTAATAATAGGAATCGATATACCTGTTTTTCTACAGCAGTTTCGTCTGTGGTTGAATGGTGATACCTCCGGAATTATTCAGGTTAGAATTGTTGATGTGTATAATCAGCTCCGGACTATACAAATCAAAGGTCATGCCCGATATGAACAAGGGGAGCAGGTAAAATCCATTTATGGCGCTTATTTTGATGTTTCCGTTCTGGGAAATTAGTGTTGGTTTTATTAAGAACTATAGTGAAAAGTTGTTACGACTTTACTTACCAAAACATTGTTTAGTCATCTGTGATCGTTACAATATATTAATCTTAACGAAAGTGTAAACATATGCCTGTTTTTTATGTTTTACCTTTTGTTTTTATTAGCAGAAGGTTTTTTTTGCGTTGAGTTGGTTAAGTAGTAAAGCACATAACTGCCTCGTTTAACGTTAGTTTATCTTATTTTAATATTCTACTTATTTAACTTAAAAATATTATGAGGATCAGAAATATATTTTTAGTGTTGTTTGGTTTATTTGTTTCTGTGCTTTCTGCTCAGGAAAAGAAGGTGCTAAGTATTAGTGATTGTGATTATTGGAAATCTCTTCAAAACAGTATTATTTCAAATAATGGCAAATGGATATGTTATGAGATAAACCCTCAAAAAGGAGATGGATATTTGTATTTGTATGATGTTGATAATCAAAGGCTCGACTCGGTAATCCGAGGAAAAGGAGCTGTTTTTTCACCTGAAAATGACTTTTTGGCTTTTAAAATTGTCCCTCAGGCCGATAGTATAAGGGCCTTGAAATTAAAAAAGACCAAAACGGAAAAGATGCCTAAGGATACTCTCTGTGTCTGGACTCTTTCGGATGGCGAAAGAAAAATGTATCCCCGGGTTAAAAGTTTTTCTGTTCCGCTTAAGCAAGGTGGGTGGCTGGCTGCCTATTTTGAAAAACAACAGAATATCAATAAGTCGACTTATAAAGATACGACACAGTTGGTATTGGAGGAGGAGTTGGAAAGGAATATAGAAACGAAGCCTGACTCAACTCGGAAAATTAAAGATAAAAAATTTGAATCGGAAGGTACTCAACTCGTTTATATTAATCCCTCAGCAGGCGATAGTGTCTCTTTTAGTCAGGTAAGTAATTTCTGTGTTCCCCGATATGGCGAATCTCTTTTTGTGGTTGAATCAACAGGAGATAGCACCGAACATTCAAGCTTACTAAGATTGAACATAGATCAGCTGGCTATTGATACCTTATTTGACCAGCAGGGTAAAGTTGAAAATTTAGTGACGGATGAACATGCTACTCAGCTTGGTTTTTTGTTTAGTCCAGATACCGTAAAATATAAAACCTTTCGTTTGTTTTACTGGCAGCAAAAAAAGAATGAACTAAGCCTAGTGGTTGACACCATGCATTCCTCGCTCCCCAAGGACTGGTGTGCACATGCAAAAGGTGAGCTATGGTTTTCAGAAAATGGTGATAAATTGTTTTTTGGTACAGGAATGCGGCCTCAGGAAGAACCTGAAGATACTCTTTTAAAGGAGGAAAAGGTTTTTGTAGATGTGTGGAACTGGAAAGATAAGCGTTTGCAACCGATGCAAAAGAAAAACCTGCAAAAGGAAAAGGATAGGGCTTATAAAGCGGTTTATTTGCCCCTTAAAGGCATTGTTCGACAGCTCGAGACGGAAGATTTTGATGAGGTTAGTGTGTTGGATAAGGGAAATTTGGATTATGTCCTAGTCAATGACTATCAACCCTATCTCAGAGCAAGTTCCTGGAGTGCCGATTGGGCAAAAGATATCTATAAATTAGATGTTAAAACCGGAGAGATGGAGCTCATACAAAAGCGGGTGTCCAATGGTTTGGGTTTCTCGCCTGAAGGTAACTATTTATGCTGGTTTAATCCTTCCGATAGTATCTGGTATCTCAATAATATTTCTAAAAGAACGCAAATGGCCTTAACAAAAGGTTTGAAGGTGGCATTTTATAATGAATTGAATGATATGCCGGTTGCTCCTAAATCCTATGGTATTGCCGGATGGGGAAAGGATTCGAAATATGTTTATATCTATGATCGTTTTGATATTTGGAAAATAGATACTCAGATGAAGTCAGCTCCCGTAAAGTTAACAAGCGGGAGATCTGCCAGTACTATATATCGCTACGTAAAATTAGATAAAGAGCAAAAGTATATCAGTGAAGATAAGGGTTTATTCTTGAATACATTTAATGAGATCACTAAGAATGAGGGGTATGGCTTGCTTAAAAATGGCAAGTGGAATGAGTTTGTCGATGAGTCTGTGAGATTTTATTCATTATCTAAAGCACAGGAATCTAATATTCTTATTTGGCAAAAAGGAGATTTTAATAACTATCCTGAACTGGCGTTTAGTGAGCTGGATTTTTCAAATGTACGAGTAATATCGAATACCAATCCTCAACAAAAAAGCTATAACTGGGGCAATATTCGGTTGGTCAGATATAATGCACTGAATGGCGAATCACATCAGGGATTGTTGGTAACGCCCGAAAATATGGATAAAGACAAGAAATATCCGATGATTGTATATTACTACGAACGCAGTTCAAACAGACTTCACTATTATTATTCTCCACGTCCGAGTCGATCTACAGTAAATTGGGTCAATTATGCCAGTAACGGATATGTTATTTTTATTCCTGATATTGTTTATCGTGAGGGAGATCCTGGCTTATCGGCCTATGAATCAATTATGGGGGGTGTTATGTCAATGACGCAGCAGTTTCCTTTTATTGATTCAGAAAATATTGGATTACAAGGACAAAGTTGGGGTGGATATCAAACAGCCTATATGGTAACGCGTACCAATCGATTTAAGGCGGCAATGGCAGGTGCACCGGTAAGCAATATGACCAGTGCCTATGGTGGTATCAGATGGGGATCAGGGATGAGTCGTATGTTTCAGTATGAGCACACTCAATCCAGGATGGGTGGCACACTTTGGGATAAGTTCTCCAAGTATGTTGAAAATTCACCCATATTTTTTGTTCCTCAGATAGAAACACCCTTGTTGATTATGCACAATGATAACGATGGGGCTGTGCCTTGGTATCAGGGTATAGAGCTTTTTGTTGCTATGCGTCGCCTTGATAAACCGGCATGGATGCTTACTTACAATGAGGAGGAGCATAATCTTACGCGAAGGGCCAATTCGGTTGACTTAAGTATACGGATGATGCAATTTTTTGATCATTATTTGAAAGGCAAGCCTGCTCCGGTGTGGATGGAATATGGTATTCCAGCTCTTCAGAAAGGGGAGGATATGGGCTACGATTTAGTAGAATAGTCATTTAATGATTCCTGTTTTTTATTTGTATCTTTGTGTTTTAGGGATGAATGAAGCAAACAGTTACAATTAGAGTTGTCTGTTTTATTAGCTTGCTTATTAGTGCATTGCATCATAAAAGTGAGTCATTCTCTAATGTAGCTATAGGCAACTAATACAAATGAAGAACTCAGGAAATAGTTTGAATATATGAAGATTACATTTTTTAAAACAGCCAGGCACCGCACTTTTAATCATACGCCTATATATTATGATGAGGCTAAAGAGGAGCGAGAAGAGAGAGCAAGAAGGATTAAGGATGAGCTTGGGATTGAGCAGGAAGAAGATACTCGTACTATAGAGGATAGGGTGAGGGGTAAGATGCGACGGAAAATTAAAACGAACTATGATGTTGTTAGAAAAGAAAAAAGAAAATCTAATTTAAGAATTATTCTTATCATCATTGGTTTAATGATTTTGTTTTATTACTTGCTTGATTCAAGCAAAGAATGGATTTTTAATTACATGTAAAATCATTCAATTCATTACCATGTTATTATTAAAACATCTGTAAATCAGGTGTTTTCTTATTTTTAATCTTTGATAATATAACAGAAAAAGCGTTTATGTCAGATATTATACAGTTATTGCCTGATTCAGTCGCTAATCAAATTGCTGCCGGTGAAGTTATTCAGCGTCCAGCTTCTTTGATTAAGGAACTTGTGGAGAATGCTATCGATGCAGGGAGTACTGATGTTAAGGTGCTTGTTAAAGATGCCGGAAGAACTCTGGTTCAGGTAATTGATAATGGGTGTGGAATGTCAGCAACCGATGCCCGACTGGCTTTTGAACGTCATGCTACCTCTAAGATAAGGGATGTAAATGATTTGTTTGCTATCCGTACTATGGGTTTCCGGGGGGAAGCCCTCGCTTCTATAGCTGCAGTGGCACAAACAGAATTAAAAACAAAGAAGTGTGGCGAAGAATTAGGTACCCACATTGTTATTTCAGGCTCTAAAGTAGACAAGCAAGAGGTGATCTCCTGTCCTTCAGGAAGTAACTTTATTATTCGTAATTTGTTTTATAATGTGCCCGCACGGCGTAAATTCCTAAAAAAAGATTCTACTGAACTCAGACATATCATCAATGAACTTCAGCGTATTGCTCTGGCTAATCCGGATATCAATTTCAGTCTTGAGCACAATAATATAACCTTATTTCAATTGCCGTCGTCTAATCTGAGACAGCGTATTGTTAATATGTTAGGCAAAAGTATGAATGCTCAACTGGTGCCTGTTGATACTACAACTACATTGGTTAAAGTATATGGTTTTATTGGTAAGCCTGAGTCGGCACGTAAATCCTCAGGAGATCAGTTTCTTTTCGTTAATCAACGCTATATGCGTCATCCCTATCTGCACAAAGCAATTACGGAAGCCTATTCTAATTTGATTTTACCCAATACTATTCCTGCTTATTTTTTATTTTTCGAGGTCGATCCAAAAATTATTGATATCAATATTCATCCAACTAAAACCGAAATAAAATTTGAGGACGAAAGAGCAATTTGGCATATTACCAACGCCTGTATACGCGAGAGTCTGGGTAAACACAATATGGTGCCGACCATCGACTTTGATACATCAGATATGCTGGATATACCGGTTAGCGATCATAATAAAGATAAGGAAGAACCTCGTGTTGAGGTAAACCCATATTTTAATCCCTTTGAAACGCCCATGCCCGATGTATCAGGCTTTGATGTGGATGGTGATTTGACAACACCCGGTCATTCCCAATCTGGTGGTGCAGGAGGATCACGTTTCTCCGGCTCTGCTCCTAAAAATTGGGAACAATTGTATAACGATTTTGAAGCTGATAAAGATAAAAGCCCCTTTGATACAGATTTTTCTTCAGGAGAAGAATTTTCCGATACCCCCAGAGAACAGGAGTCTGTTCAGCAAACCTTTATGTCTGCAGGAATGAATGATGAATCGAACTTTGGAGCATCTTGCTACCAGTTTAAAAACAGGTATATTCTTACCTCGGGTAAATCCGGATTAATGATGGTGGATCAGCAGAGAGCGCATGAACGTATTTTGTTTGAACGATTAATGCTGTCCATTACTACCCAGCAAAGTATGACTCAACAAAATCTGTTTCCCGAGCAACTTGAATTTAGTGCGGAAGATAGTGTTGTTGTAAAAGAGTTAATGGAAGATTTGCATATATTTGGATTGGATCTGGTTGAAATCAATCATCAGCTTTTTGAAGTAAGAGGGATGCCTGTTAATATGGAAAAGATGAATCCTAAGTTACTTATTGATGAGATTATTGAAGCTTATAAAAGCGGAGAGATCAATCTTGAAACAGGATTGAAAGAAAGGATAGCGCGTAGTATGGCTAAGCAGTCGGCTGTACGTCGGGGCCAGACACTAAGTATAGCGGAAATGGATGAGTTGATTGGACAGCTATTTGCTTGTCAGGTGCCTAACTACTCTCCCGCAGGAAAGCCGGTCATCTCCATTTTATCCAATGATGAAATAGAGGGGCGTTTTAAATGACAAAATGGCGCAAATCTTTTTGGTCTGAAAGTTGTTAAATAATTGCTAATATAAATATCCTTTTTAATAAGGATCGAGAATAAGTATAAACTATGTATCAACGACAATCATTTTTTAGTAATATTCCACCGGTAGTAAAGAATCTGTTGATTATAAATGGCTTAATGTTTTTTGCCACCTATCTTTTTTCAAAAGGAATAAATATACCGGGTATTGGTTTTACCAGGATTGATTTAAATGCAATATTGGGTTTATATACTCCAGGAAGTCATCAGTTTCATTTTTTTCAGTACATAAGCTATATGTTTATGCACGGTGGTTTTGAGCATATTTTGTTTAATATGTTTGCCGTGTTTATTTTTGGTAGGGTACTGGAAAGAGTATGGGGTCCCCAAAAATTTCTGTTTTATTATCTGGTGACAGGAATAGGTGCTGGCTTGTTATATGTGCTGGTGGCTTTTATACGTGCTAAGATTTTATCTGCAGGTTTGCCTTTGGATATCGTTTCGGAAATTTATGAGAAGGGTTTTTCTATTTTATC
>JBFHKL010000024.1:0-24851 GCA_041595375.1 Saccharicrinis sp. | reverse complement strand
ATAGGTATTATTATCTTAGTTGGATTTGCAGGTTTAATTGGAGCAGCTTTACTTGTATCGTAATTTGTTAGTAGTATTTCATATGCCAAAAAACATAAGCTATTTCTTTTGAAGTGTATTGAGGGAACGTAAATTTGTATAATTTTACAGTTATGCATAATACAATCACCAATAGAATTAGTTTGCAGCCAAAACTTCACTTTAAACAATGGAGCCATAAAAGCTATGCTGTATTTTGTTCTATGGGTAAAGTGGTTCATATTGGAAACCTAGCTGTTTCGCTGACTCAATGGATAGGAAATATTATTGAGTATGTTGAAGATCAGATGAGTATAAGTATAGCTTGTGAAGTTGATGAGGAGGTAAAAGAATTATTAGAGCAAGAAATGTTGCAGGTAATCCCGGTTGTAAATGCTCAAGAGGAGTGTGGGATAAGGATATATTATAGTTTTAAAATATTAATTGCCGTTAATTGGAGATATTCTCCGCTTAGCGGTTTTTTTATGCGTTATGGTAAAGGATATTAAACAGAGAGTGTTGGCCGGAGGTCATATTACCGAGTACGAAGCTGTTGAGTTGTTAAGCTATGCCAACAAAAAGGAGTTATACGAAGCAGCTAACGATATTCGTATGCATTTTAAAGGAGCACATCTGGAGATGTGTAGTATTTTAAATGCTCGTTCAGGCAGGTGCAGTGAGGATTGTAAGTGGTGTTCGCAGTCCATCTTTCATAAAACCAATGTGGAGGAATATGAGCTGGTTAATGTAAAAGATGCAGTGCGTATGGCTGAGGATAATGCAGGGAAAGGGGTTCATCGCTTTTCTTTGGTTACTAGCGGAAGAACTATTTCTAATAAAAATCTCGATCAGCTTTGTGGCGTGTATAAATACATCAAAAAAACAGCTTCTATTCATACATGTGCGTCTATGGGTTTATTGAGCAGAGAACAGATGCTTAAGTTAAAAGATGCAGGTGTAAGTAATTACCATTGTAATATTGAAACGGCACCTTCATTTTTTCCTCAATTGGTAAGTACTCATACTATGGAAGAAAAAATAGAGACTATAAAATATGCTTAGGAATTAGGCATGGAAGTGTGCTCAGGAGGTATTATTGGTATGGGAGAAACAGCTGAACAACGTATTGAAATGGCTTTTAAGCTAAAAGAGCTAAATATTACATCTATTCCTGTCAATCTTCTAACTCCAATTAAGGGCACTAAGCTTGAAGGAATGGCAAAGTTAAATGATGATGAGATTCTAACTACTTTTGCCTTGTTTCGCTTTATTAATCCTACTGCAAAAATTCGTTTAGCTGCCGGACGAAATCTTATTGCGCATATGCAAAATGAAGTATTGGCTGCCGGAGCAAATGCCGCTCTGGTAGGTGATTATCTGACTACAAATGGTAGTAATATTAGTCAGGATAAAGAAGCATTTAAAAAAGCAGGGTTTAGTCTCGATTGAAATAAGTATAATGTCCTCCGCTTTAATGCAATTTCAATCTTTGATTTATTGGCTTCCATCTGTTATAGATTTTTGTACTTAAGCAATTGTGCCAATTTGTTTTTATATTTAAATTCTTTTTAAAGAACCGTTATGTCAACATATTTTATTTCAGCAATAGATGTCGATGCAGGTAAAACCATTGTAACTGGTTTATTGGGTAAGTACCTTAAGAATAAAGGTAAAAATGTGATCACTATGAAAATAGCACAGACCGGTTGTTCCGAATATTCAGAAGATATTGAAATGCATCGAAAAATAATGGGTATTCCCATGTCAAAAGAAGATATGAATGGGGAAACCTGTCCGTATTTGTTTAAGTTTCAGGCTTCACCGCATTTGGCAGGAGACATGGAATGCGTTAGGATTGATGAGGATTATATCCATCAGGCTATTGAGCAAAAAGAAATGGAATACGAACAGGTACTGATAGAAGGGGTTGGCGGTTTAATGATTCCGATTAATGACCAGTTGTTGGAGGTTGATTTTATACAACAAAATAAATATCAGGTTATTTTGGTTACCACCGCCAGTCTGGGCTCAGTTAATCATACCCTCCTCTCTCTTGAAGTGATGCAAAAAAGAGGGATTGATGTATATGGAGTAATTTTTAATCATTATCCACTTTCAGGATCTGAAATTACAGAGGATTCTATACAGGTGATACGATTGCATCTTAAAAAATATTATCCTAATGCGCTTTGGGGCGAAGTACCATGTATAAAGGATGAGCAGATGGCATCAGCTATTGAATTAAGTGAGGATTGGTTTATACAATCTTAGCTTGAGCGATTTATTTTGAATGTCTTTACTAAGAAATAGGTAATAGTTTCAGCACTTTTTATATCTTGCACATACAAAATCCAGAAGATGTATTAAAATGTAGTTAAGTAATGGACTGTTATAAAATATGGTGCATTATTGGCTTCTTATTGCCTATAAAAATAATACTAAATATTATTTTTAGCCTAATGCAATAGGGTTATTTAGTAGTTTTTTGACAATCTATTGATATATATAATTTGGATTTAAATAAGTTTAAATGAATGAGCAAATAAAACAAATCGCGATGCGACTCCGGGGACTCAGAGAAGTTCTCGAAGTTTCAATTGAAGAAGTTGCCGAGGTATGTGGCTTGACTACAGCGCAGTATCTTGCCTTTGAGAGTGGATCCTCAGATATTCCGGTTAGTATATTGCACTCCATTGCCAATCATTACAAGATTGAGTTAACAACCTTGTTAACAGGTGAAGATCCACATGTACATAACTACACAATCACCCGAAAGGACAAAGGGGTGGTTACCAAACGACGAAAAGCCTATTCTTATGAAGCGCTGGCCACCTCTTTTATGAATAAAAAGGGAGAGCCATTTATTGTAACGGCTCCTTTAAAACCTATAGATGAGCCCTTGAATTTTAATGCACATACAGGACAGGAATTTAATTTAATACTTGAAGGTCGTTTGGAAATGCATTTGGGTTCAAAAATAATAACCTTAGATACCGGAGATTCTATTTATTTTGATTCGGGACAGCAGCATGCGATGCGAGCCCTTGACAAAAAAGAATGTAAGTTTTTGGCCTTTATTTTATAAATAACACTATTAAACACACAGAATGCAACTTTATAAGAAGTATTTAGCACAACCAACATTTAACTCCCTCGAAGATTTCCAAAATAACTTTAAAATTGCTCTTCCTGAAAATTTCAACTTTGCGTATGATATAGTTGATGAATATGCCCGCATAGAGCCGGATAAATTAGCTATTCTTTGGGTAAATGATGAAGGAGTAGAAAAAAGAATAAGCTACCGTGAGTTGAAAGAAAAGACTGACCAAACAGCAAGTTATTTTCAGTCAGTGGGTATAAGTCATGGAGATAGAGTCATGCTTATTCTTATGCGAAGAATAGAGTTTTGGTATTCTATTATAGCGTTGCATAAGATTGGTGCAGTAACTATTCCAGCAACCCATTTGCTTACTGAAAAGGATATTGTTTATCGTTGTGAAGCAGCAGAGATAAGAGCGATTATTGCTGTTGGTGAAGAAAATGTGGTTAAACATATTCAGAAAGCAGAACCTAAATGTCCGTCTTTAAAAACAGTGGTTTCAACAGGACCACTTGTCCCCAATGGATGGGGCGATTTTAATGAAGGTATTGACCAGGCTCCAGTATTTGAAGGGCCTAACAAAATGTCGCAACTCAAGGATATATCACTGCTTTACTTTACTTCCGGAACTACAGGAAACCCTAAAATGGTAGCTCATGATTTTGCTTATCCATTGGGACATATTGTAACCTCTTGTTTTTGGCATAATTGCGTTGAAGATGGTATTCATTTAACGGTGGCAGATACTGGTTGGGGAAAAGCAGTATGGGGTAAGCTTTATGGACAGATGATGGCTGGATGTACTGTTTTTGTCTACGATCATAAGAAATTTACACCTGCCGATATGCTTGAAATGATTAGTAAATATAAGATTACTTCCTTTTGTGCTCCGCCTACGGTTTATCGTTTTATGATTAAGGAGGATTTTTCCAAATATGATCTTTCAGCCCTTGCCTATTGTACTACTGCCGGAGAAGCCTTAAATCCTAAGGTATTTGATATTTTTAAAGAGCGAACAGGCATTATGCTTATGGAGGCTTTTGGTCAAACAGAAACAACGGCTTTGATTGGTACTTTTCCATGGATGACACCAAAGCCTGGTGCTATGGGAATGCCTTCGCCTCAGTATCATGTGCAATTACACAAATCGGATGGTTCTGTTTGTGAAGTAGGAGAACAGGGCCAGATTATCATTGTGGCCGATAAGGAGTGTCCGCCCATCGGCTTATTTCAATCCTATTATCGCGATGAGGATCGTACCAACGAAGCTTGGAATAATGGCATTTATCATACCGGTGATATCGCCTGGATGGATGAAGATGGGTATTATTGGTTTGTGGGTCGTGTGGATGATTTAATAAAAAGCTCAGGCTATCGTATCGGGCCTTTTGAGGTTGAAAGTGCATTGATGACCCATCCTGCGGTTGTAGAATGTGCTATTACAGGTGTTCCGGATGAGGTTCGTGGCCAGGTGGTGAAAGCTACCATTGTTTTGGCCCCAGATTATTCTCCCGGAAATGAGGCTCTTAAAAAAGAAATACAGGATCATGTTAAAAAAGTAACTGCGCCGTATAAATATCCACGTATTGTTGAGTTTGTAACTGCGCTACCTAAAACTATCAGCGGAAAAATCAGACGTGTTGAGATTAGGGGAGAAGAGAAGAGTTAATGTTATTTTACAGTAACCCTTTTTTACCTGATGGTTATATCTGTCTATGTGTATAAAGTGATATTAATAACAAGGGCCACAGCTTACATGCTGTGACCCTTGTTGTCTTATATTTAACTAACTAAGTCAAAACGATCCAGATTCATTACCTTATTCCATGCCGCAATAAAGTCTTTCACAAATTTTTCATGAGCGTCAGTACTTCCGTATACTTCAGCTAAAGCTCTTAGTTCAGAATTAGAACCGAAAATTAAATCGACACGGGTGGCCGTCCATTTAATTTTCCCTGTTTTCCGATCGCGACCATTAAATGTTTCTTTATCTTCCGAAGCAGGCATCCATGCTGTGTTCATGTCTAAAGTGTTGACAAAGAAATCATTGGTAAGCACTTCGGGTTGTTTAGTGAATATGCCATGTCTGGTGTTATCGAAATTTGTATTTAAAGCCCGCATACCGCCAATGAGTACTGTCATTTCCGGTGCTGTTAACGTAAGCAATTGAGCCTTGTCAATTAATAGCTCTTCAGTAGAAACTTTAAATTTCTTTTTTAAGTAATTTCTGAATCCATCTGCTACAGGCTCCAGTACTTTAAATGATTCTACATCAGTTTGTTCTTGCGTGGCATCCATACGTCCGGGCATAAACGGAACCTTAAGCTTAAATCCTGCATCATTGGCTGCTTTTTCAACAGCCGCACAACCAGCTAATACAATTAAGTCAGCTAGAGAAACTTTCTTATTGTCGCTCTGAGAAGAATTGAACTCATTCTGAATTGCTTCCAGCACACCCAATACTTTACTTAGTTGTTTTGGATTATTCACCGCCCAGTCCTTTTGTGGAGCTAATCGAATACGAGCGCCATTGGCTCCTCCTCGTTTATCAGATCCCCTAAAAGAAGAAGCTGAGGCCCATGCTGTAGCCACTAATTGAGATACGCTTAAACCAGTACTTAAAATTTGAGTTTTTAAATCAGCGATATCTTCTTGGTCAATTAAGGTATGATCTAATGTTGGTATAATGTCTTGCCAAATTAAATCTTCGGCAGGTACTTCAGGTCCTAAATACAATGCTTTGGGTCCCATGTCACGATGGGTTAGTTTAAACCAGGCGCGGGCAAAAGCATCTGAAAACTCAAGAGGATGCTCGTGAAAGCGACGGGCTATCTTTTCATACACAGGGTCAAAACGCAAGGCAAGGTCAGTGGTTAGCATGGTTGGGCGATGCTTTTTCTTAGGATCCTGTGCATAAGGCATTTGTCCTTCAGTATCTTTAGCCACCCATTGGTATGCTCCGGCCGGACTTTTTGTTAACTCCCATTCAAACTCAAATAAGTTCTTAAAGAAGTAATAACTCCATTTTACGGGTGTTTGCGTCCAGGTTACTTCAAGTCCACTTGAAATAGTATCATCACCATGACCTGTTCCAAAAGAACTTTTCCAGCCTAATCCTTGTTCCTCAATATCTGCCGCTTCGGGTTCCGGCCCTACATGAGCAGCATCTCCTGCACCATGACATTTCCCAAAAGTATGTCCACCTGCAATCAGAGCTACCGTTTCTTCATCGTTCATGGCCATCCGGGCAAAAGTATCTCTGATGTCTTTAGCTGCTAAAAGAGGATCAGGATTACCATCAGGTCCTTCTGGGTTTACGTAGATCAATCCCATTTGTATAGCTGCCAGTGGGTTGTCTACTTCTGTTGTATCCAGGTTTCGCTCGTCGTTGTCCAGCCATTCTGTTTCTGAACCCCAATATATATCTTCCTCGGGTTCCCATACATCAGCTCTACCTCCTGCAAATCCAAAGGTCTTGAAACCCATTGATTCCAGCGCTACATTGCCTGTTAGGATCATTAGGTCAGCCCAGGATATTTTATTTCCATATTTTTGTTTGATAGGCCATAGTAATCTACGTGCTTTATCTAAATTTACATTATCAGGCCAGCTGTTTAGTGGGGCAAAACGTTGTTGGCCTCTTCCTGCTCCACCACGACCATCACCTGTACGGTAGGTACCTGCGCTATGCCAGGCCATACGGATAAAAAAAGGTCCATAATGACCAAAATCTGCCGGCCACCATTCTTGTGAGTCAGTCATTAAAGCATGCAGATCCTTCTTGATGGCTTGTAAATCAATATTTTTAAAAGCCTCGGCATAATCAAATTCTTCCCCCATTGGGTTTGATTTAGAGGAATGCTGTCGTAGTACATTTAGTTTTAACTGGTTTGGCCACCAGTCCCTATTTTTTGTCCCACTACTACCATGACTGTGTTTGCCTATCGCTCCGGTTACCGGACACTTGCTTACGTTTTCAGACTGATTTTCCATGTTGTATTTTATTTGTTTTAATGAATGCCATTCAATATACTGCGCAAATAATAGAAAATCAATAGCATATTGCTTATAAATATTTGATTAAGACTTATAAATATAGGTTAGTGCAAGGATGATACAATTGCATTGTCTTTAAATTAATTTTTATAAAATAGATTGAGGTAGGCTCTTTTTTGGACTTCATCGATGTAAAAAGCGCCGTTTGTAGTTTGATGTAGTATTTACTATGTTATGCCTTAGGTTGTTTTATACATTAAGTATTGCTGTTTGATAAAAAACCTGAGAGGGAATTGTCATTTATTTCATCTCATTTTAATGGGTTATTTATTAAATCAGATATGACTGATAATTTGTCGTTGAAGCAGCTTAAATATTTGCTCTAAACTGAGAAGGCGTTAATTGTGTATGTTTTTTAAAATAATTAGTGAGGTTAGCAGCTTCTTCAAAACCTATGTTATGCGCAATTTCTTTAATGGACAAATCGGTGTAACTTAACATCCGTTTTATCTCTAAAATAATTCTCTCATCCAGCAGCTGTTTTGGCGTTCTGTTGGTAGTGGTTTTTATAGCAGCTGATATTTTTTTAGAATTAGTATTCAGTTTATTACATATACCGCTAATTTTAGTCTGATAATTAATTCGTTTTTCAAGCTCATGAATAAATCTCTGGCTGAGGATAATGGAGGTGTCGCTATAGGTTTGAACCAAGTTGCGTTTGGTATGCTCAAGCTGTAGTAAGATGAGCTTTAAATAGCTACGTAATTGTTCCTCGTATTCATACACATTTTTTTTTAGATAAGTTTTGTATAGCAGTTGAGGCAATAGAATTAATTCATCATTGCATAGTAATTGTTGAGGTTTGATGATGGTATGAAATACAATACTGTTGTAAATATATTTTAAATTGGCTTTATCATGAATTAAAAAGTTGGGTGTAAAAACAATAACATATCCTTGTAACGACTGATTTTTTTTAAAGGCATGTACCTGACCGCTAACAATTGGGATAACTGTATTGGCCTTTACCGCTAAGGCATTAAAATCAACTTCATGAAAACCTTCACCACTTGAAATAATAATTATTTGGTAAAAATCGGTGATGTGAGGTTTAAATATTTTGTCACCAACCTTAGAAATTACATCTTCAATGGGCTCAATATTAAATTCAATATCCTTATACCATTCTGTTAAATAGTGATGTTTGGGTATTTTGTCCATTAGCTATTGAGTTTTGTAGTTGCGCTAGGTTTATTTCATAAATACTTTACTTACAAGGCTTATAGAGATAGAGAAAAAGAATTAAATAAGAGTTGCTGTATGAATAAGGGAAACTCTCTGTCTTTTAATTTGCCGCTTGGTTAATAAATACATTGTCGAAATAATCACCAGATGAAATTGTTATATTCAAAACTCTTTTATTTCCGGAGGTGTTTTCATTTAGCTTTACAAATAGCGTATTTTTATCTTGTCTCTCTATTAAAAAATCATTTTCTGTTATCACATACGATTCTGCTTCAAGATTTATGCTTTCCTGATGGTAGTAATCATATATGCTGTCTTCAAAACAAACATAACCAATCAACCAGTAATCTCCTTCAGTTGTTATGATTACAGAGTCTGTATGGCTTGCCAGGTCTACATCCTTCGTAGATAGTTTTATGTTGTCATCCCAGTCTCCATCTACCATTTGTTCATCTACACCTTTTTCATCAGAACATGAGCAAATAATGATAAGTGCTGCTATTAAAACGAGTGCTTTTTTCATTGTTGTAATTGATTAAGATTAGGTTAAATATATTTTTTTGTTTCATGGTATGGGCTAAGCCTGCTAAAGAATTAGAGTATCTGGCAAAATTCCAGTCTTTCTTTATCCGGTCCTAAAACATTAAAATAACGAATGCCTTTCTCCCAAAAATTTAAAAACTGTGGTTCATCTTCTATAATATGAAAGCCTTCTGTTTTCATCGTATTAAAACATTCCTGAATGTCATCCACATCAAAAGTTATATGATCAATTTTACCATCCTTTCTCTGTTTGATATGGTTTAGCTCAGGTTCGGGCATTTGATACAGCTCAATTATAATCGCTCCCAATTTCATCATGCTTACTTTTCCCTCGCCATCTTCGTGCGTAAAAGTTGACCGCATTACAGGTTTAAAATTGAGCCGTTGATAAAATAACATTGAATTTTCAAGGTTCGAAACAGGGATGCCAATGTGTTGTAAAGCGTTTATTTTAATTGCCATGATTTAGTTATTATGATTTGTATAATAAAGGTAGTGATTTGTTAATTATGTATTACGTTTATAGTGGTTTATAAGGCTGGCCGGTATTTAATTGGGAACCCATAATTGTATTATCTCTGGTAGTTTTTTGTTGTCTTTTACAATCTGTTTATATGAAGCAAAAAAACATAAATTAGTTTACACTGGTATTATACTGCCTATTATTTTTAGCCTTCTCCTTGTAATAAAAAAGCACAAAATTTATCAAAAACTAAACGAAAGCCAAGGTCTATGGCATCGGCATTTGTTTTTACTTGAGGAAATGGCGTTTCGTGAGAATAGTTAAAATCAAAATCCAATTCCTCTACTTTAATATCAATATCACGATAGGCTCCCTGCAATGTATTACCTACCTCGAAAGGAGGAATCACCGTGTCTTTTCGTAGGGCAATGGCATAAAAATCCTTATGGTATTGATGTAGAAGAGATTCCCTGAATTCGCGCTTTTTATTATAATCCAACATGGCATGAAATACCTTCCCCTCCATATGTTCTTCATTTATATAGTGGTTAAGAACAGAGTCTGATTTTAAATGACTGTCGAAATGTTCTACGCAAAAAGAATAAAGCGACAGGTTTGCATCACTGTCTAAAATGTATTTAGAAACGGGAGATAGGCGATTAAATACAGCGCCGCCGCAAAAAAGGCATATTTTCGAATGGCTGAAAAAATCCTTGTGGTTCGACATTTTTAATACCTCGGCTAGTAAGCCACCAATGGAGTAGGCCAGTATGTCATAGGTGAAATCTTTATCAATAAGCGGATGGTCATTTCTTTTGCATTGCTCAAGCAGTTGTATCACATCGTAATAGGTCTGAAGTCCCGACCATACAAAGCGTTGAGGAGAGGCGTGTAAACGCATACTGATCGCCACGTTGGAGAGTGTGGAGTTTATCACGTTGGGATATCTTTTTTTTCTCTTCTCGCAAAGGGAATACATATCTCTCTTGTTGCTCCAGTATTGAGGGGCCCGTTGCATATGAAAAGCAATAGGAAATAAAATAACAGCCCGGCCTGTGTTTTCGCATAGGTATTTTGCCCAAGGTAAATATTTATCCCAATGCTTCTCATTAAAGCCATGAAAGAGAAAAATAGCTTTTTTTATCGTCTTTGTGTCTTTGTGTTTTAAGATATGATAGGAAAAATCTGTATTTTCAATTACTTCAATATCTTTGATATGTACATCATCTTTAATGGTTCCTACATCGTGATGGTACGTTTTATTTTGTAGCATCGTTTTGTGATGTAAAAGACACTGGTATTGATGTGAGCCCGGAAGAATAGTGTGTGCCTTTGAATGAAAATTGAGTTTGTGAAGCTCAAGATTATCAATAGGGCATACGGGCTCATTTAGTGCGAATAGCTTTTTTAGCCTATGAAAATCTTCAATATAATTCATTTCGAAATATTTTAAGTCATTAACAAATAATGTACTTTTTAATCGGGATTAAAAAGATTAAGTATTTCGATTTTGCTACTATAATGATCTACGGCAATGATACTTTTAAAGGGTATTTTATTGCCGTTTCATTGTCAAATATAGGATAAGTTTTCTTTGTGTAAAGATCAGTTTTTATTTTTTTAAGATAAAAAAATACCTGTGTTTATTTAAAGTGCTAGTGTTTAGAATGTTTTTGTTTTACTCAAGTACAGGTCACTGTTGTTCTATTATTTCTACAAGCACATCAATAATGCCATCGCCCACGCCATCGATGTCTTCGGCAGCACTCTTCGATAAATCAATCACCCGGTTTTTAATAAAGGGACCACGGTCATTGATTTTCACTATCACACTCTTATTGTTATTCAGGTTAGTGACTTTTACTAATGTTCCAAAGGGTAGGCTGCGGTGAGCTGCTGTTTTTAACTCGTGAGAGTAAATCTCCCCACTGGCTGTTTTTCTTCCTTCAAATTTGTCAGCATAATAGGATGCCTTTCCTTCTTCTTTTGCAAAAACAGTATGCGTAAAAACAAAAAACAATAGCATAAATAAAGTGATGCTTTTATTTATGCGGGTATGAGATAAAGAGGTGTGTGTTGTCATGATTACATGCAATCAAAGATTATAAAAACCTGTTTTATTGATTAATTTTTGTTATTCCCTTTTCTGCATTATAAATGTAAAAAATATATTTAGGTTCTAAATTGCCTTCTGCATCCTTGCTTACATAGGTTTGATGACGGTATACTTTATTGTTGTTTTGATTGTAGACATATTGTAAAAAATGATTTTGTTTTTTATCATTCAGAGAAAGGCTTTTGGACTCAATTAAAAATGTACTAAACTCATAGGGTACACCTTTGTAGGTAAAGCCATAGCCTTTTATAGCATCGGGTTTATAGATGGTATATTTTTTCTGATCCGATTTACGAAAGGGAATTTCCACAAAGCACATCTCCAGGCTGATGTTATGGAGATTAAATCCACCGTCTCTGCGATTGAAAGTATATAATCTGATGGTGCCTCTGATTGTATCCTTGTCATTGGTGATAATATATCCACTTGTTTTTTTGGCTTCGCATACCTCGTTTATTAACAGAAGCGTAAATACCAATAGAATTAGTTTAGCTGTCTTTTTTGTTTTAGTTATCATTTTATTTCTTCTAAGTGTGTGTAATGAGCTAGTTTAAATAATCGGGTTGATTATCTCGGGGTATATTTTTTATTAGCAATGACGAGCATATACTTTAATACTGAATTAACCCAGAGCATACACATTATCGTGTGTAATTCATATGCAAAGTAAGTTAATTTCGTGAGTACACACAACGGTAACCAGCATTTGACTATGGCCAATTGATTTATTCAATGCAGCAATGTTAATATATTGTTATTGTTCAAATATATAATCTCCCAAATCATTTAATTCTTCATCGGTTAGTTGAGGGAAACCGGTCATTGCAGGATAATCCATTCTTTTTCTTCCAGGCACTCTCACCCATGCTTTAAATCCATCAAAGTCATTTTTGTACACATCAATCATTTCGATAACAGGAGGGCCCACCAATCGGTCATTAATTTTATGGCAGACGGCGCAATATTGCTTAAAGAGTTTTTCGCCAGGAGGAAGGTCGGCCTGACTTGCAATGCCCATCTCTGCCTCTAGGGTAGCTTGCTTAACCATTTCAATATGGCGGGCAGTACGCTCGGCCATCAGTTTTTGATGCGGCTTCAAAGCATTGGCCCGATAGGTATGACGTCCGGTGCCCATAAAAAGTACGGTAATAGTTAGTAAGGAAACAACCTTGTAGAAATGGCGTCCCATTTTTTCCTGCGGACCTGTAATTTCTTTCCACATCATAATCATTGCTGGTATGGCAAAGCATACGCCTGAGCTTATAATCCAGAATAAATTCCAGTCAACTCCTTTGGAGGGTAAGGTTATAAAAACCAATGAGCCCCATAGGAATTGAGATACGGTAGCCCCAAAAGCCAGACTATAAAATTTTCGTTGCAATTCATATTTAGTGAACCCTACCAGTTTTTCCTTAAATTCAAATGATTTACGACTGATATAGTAAAACATGAATAAACCGGTTATGGCCAATGAGGCCACTATAAAATGAAAATATCGAGGAAGTACATTAGGTAAGGCTAAGGTAGAAAAGAAACCGTGTACATCGCCCCATTTCTCAGGAAACAACATGAGATTAATATTGGCCAGAAAAATAAAGGGTATAAATAAAAAGCATGCTACAGCAAGGGCAATGATGGATATATGGAGAGCTTTATTGTCTTGCAATACTTTCCAGCTATATTTATGGGCATACAAAAGTAAAAACACAAAGGCAACCAAAGGTACCAGTAAAATCCAGTAACTTCCTGTTAGTGCATTGGCCGAGTAAAAGTAAATTGTGTATAATACATTGATAGATAATAGGGGGGCTACGCCCAATACAACTGCCAAACTTTTATTTACTGTAATGGTTTGTGCTATCTGGTAGGCCAACGCATCATATCTTTTGTCTTTTAATCCTTTTCCTTCGTACCAAAGGGTGAGTATAGAGCCGCCCACCATCAGGTTAACAAATAGAATATGTAATAGAAAAGAAAGTATAAGTAACGTAATAAGCAACCATTCCGGTAATGGTAAAGCAAGAGGAATATCTTTGGGTACCAATTGGGTTTGAAGGAACATATGTATGAGTATTTACAGTTAAATGATTGTTTTATTTTGAAGTGTCTAAGTCGTAAAGATTAACAGATGTGCCATTGGTCTGAACGCCTTCCAGTTTTTTAGGATGCTTTCGAAGGTCAATGATATAAGCAATCAGTGCATCCAGTTCTGCTTCATTTCCAGGGAATGGAGGCATGTATGTTTTTACATTATGCATACCTTCCACATAAGCTTTCATGGCTTCTGCATCAAAGGGCTTATCTGCTCCATACATGATCTCAAAATTAGTGATGATGGAGTTAATGCCCTGGGTAGTATGGCATCGTGTGCATGCTATCTTAAATACATTTTCTCCGGCCTCAAGTTTATTGCGTTCGGTCACCTTAGGGGTGCTTGTAAAAGAAGAGTAAGGCAAAATGCCATCGCGCTTATACAAGGGGTAATCCTGTTTAAGCAATCCATTGGCATACATGTAATCTGCAATTACATAGGGCTTTCTGATGAATTCTCGCAGACGTTCAAAGGTGCCTAAAAATCCGAATAAAAAGACCAATGGAATCCAAAGCCATACCTTAGGAAAGCTGCGTGGTTTCCAGAGTAAAGCTGCGCTAACCAGCACCGCAAGCACAACGCCCCCAATCACAACATAAATTAGCGAGTGATACCAGTTCTGGAAAGCCTGAGTTCCTAATGCAACAGGCAGATTGCCTGTCATATAGGTAGGTATTTTTATATAATAAATATAGGCGCCTAAAAGAGCTATTGGCGTCCAGAATAATGTCCATAGGCTCATTACCCGGGTTGCGGGTACCTTAATAGGATCTTCTTTTTTAAGAAAGAATGAAGAGAGAAATAAGGCAAACATTCCTCCCATCATCATGGCCAGTCCGGTACGGAATATCAATTGTGGCATATATAATGGATTAAATACGCCCGACCAAAAAGTATTTTCACTTAACCAGTTACCCGGATCCATCATAAAGCCAAGGATGGCTACGATAATAGCCATGGTGAACCATGAAAATAAAGAAAGTACTGCTCCAAAGATGATATGCTTTTTTTTGGCTTGTCTGCTTTTCTCTGATCGTTTCCAGGTGAGGTAATAGATCATGATAAGGCTGACTTCTGTAACGAAAATGATCCATTCGAAAAACCAAGCCATATAAAACACCCGAATAAGACTGGCAATAGAAGCAGGATTCACTAATGCTGCAGCGAACCATATGCCTACACCAGTAAGTGCGCCAACGGTAGTGGTAATAATAAACGATACAAATAAAAGTTTATAGGAGAATTTGTCCCAGGAAGCGCTACGCTCAGGATTTATTTTTTCTGTTTTATAACCCAGGTATTCCATCAGTGTGATGAGGGGTATAAAACCAACAGCTATTGCATGATTAATTAATACATGTATGATAGCAATAACAGCAACCAGCATACGGTTGCCCATAAAGTCTAGATGAAATAAAGGAAAATCCATATTTATTGGTTGTTTGCAAAAATGATCTAAAATATAGTCATTAAACTTTTAACAACCAACAGAAAAAGCGGTAATTTGTTTTCTTCCTTACTTCACCTCTTCATATGAGACATATTCTCCCATATCTTCTGAGGTAATTTTTTGCGAAGGTTTCCCCTTTTGAATAGTCACCTTTCCTTCTTCTTTTTTCTTTTGGTTGGCATAATCATTTAGATTATTTCCCTGGTTTCTCATATTATTTACCTTGTTGGCAATAAACAAAGGAAGTACAACGCGAGCTATAAATTTAAAGATATAGTAAAAGATGATGATAAAAAATATTGTTCTAAATAAACCTATTAACATGATGTAATGCTTTTAAATGATAAAAGATTAGGACAGATAATACAAAGTTAAGCATTTTTTGTGCCAATAATTTCTTTATGCCATTTTGGCATCGTGGAGGAGATATGTATGTTATATTTACCGGGTGATATTTCATCTTAAAAATCATAAAAAGCCTCAAAGAATCTATCGATGAGGCTTTTTATGATTATAGAAATATTTTTTATTCTGCACTCAGTCTTTTGACTGCTTCTGTTAATACTTCATCAATTTCACCGAGTATAGGGAAAAAGCCATCGTTATCAATTATGTTTCTGGCGATGTATGCTTTAAGTTCTGTTTCGATAATATATTTTGATTGTCCGTATTCCTTAGCATTCATTTTAACTCCTTGGCTTGAGGCGTAATTAACAAATTCCTGTAAAAATGGTTGCTTGTTTAGGTATTCATTAATTTGCTCTACGGTAGTGATATTTTCAATCTTACTTCGGTTGTTATCTGTATACTCCAAGGCAAAGCGATAAATTAATCCATTTTCGCGTACCTTATAATAATAATTTGTTAAGTTGGAGGTGTCTCTGGGTACGAAATAATCGGGCATAATACCTCCGCCGCCATATACGGTACGTCCTTCTTTAGTTGTATATTCCAAAGAATCATTTACATTGATACTGTCTTTATTAAAGAACTCACCATGTTGATAGCGTTCAACGATATCCTTATAATATTCTTCCTTTCCGTTGTCATATGGTTTTTGAATACATCTTCCGGCAGGAGTATAATACCTTGCGATAGTCAAACGTAATGCAGAACCATCGGGCAGGGGAATTTGATTTTGCACCAAACCTTTACCAAAAGATCTGCGTCCCACGATGATACCACGGTCATTATCCTGAATAGCACCGGCAAAAATTTCACTGGCCGAAGCAGAGAATTCATCTATTAATACCGCAACCGCTGTTTCCTGACATGTTCCTTTTCCATTGGCATGTACCTCTTGTCGCGGATTGGATTTGCCTTCGGTGTACACAATCATATCCTTATCGTGTAAAAACTCATTACAAAGGTTAATGGCCACATCCAGATATCCTCCTGAGTTACCTCTGAAGTCGATAATTATTTTTTTACAGCTGTTGGCTTTAAGTTTGGCTAAGGCAGTTAAAAACTCACTGTAGGTATTGGCAGCAAAGCGACTTACCTTAATATACCCAATCTCATCATCCACCATATACGAAACATCAACGCTGTACATAGGAATTTTTCCTCGTGTAATTTCAAAATTTAAAGGTTTGGTCAGGTTTCTTCTTATAATGCCAACGTTTACCAGAGTGCCCATCTCGCCGCGTAATAATTGTAATACCACGGAGTTTTGAATGCCATTGCCGGCAATGATACTATCGTTAACGGCAACAATTCTATCGCCGGGTAAAATTCCAACTTTCTCTGAAGGCCCGCCTGAAACTACGGCTACCACCATCACAGTATCCTTCTGTATGCTAAACTGAACGCCAATGCCTCCAAAATTACTGGAAAGTTCCTCGTTCACATTTTCCAGATCTTTGGCCGGAATATAAATCGTATGAGGATCCAGGTTTTTAAGTAATTCAGGGATTACCTTTTCTTGCATTTCCGTTGTGTTGACCGTATCAACATATTCCTCCTCAATCAGGTTTAGGATAGCATCTATTTTATTGGTTTGTGGATAGATCACCAGTGATCTGTTTTTGCCCAATTTGGCAGGCAAAACACCATAACCAATGTAAATGCCTAAAATCAATATCAGTGCTATGAGTATAGGTTGAAATATTTGTCTTTTGCTGTTTTTATAACTCATTTTTTGTGTCCTTAATTTGATGCTGTGAGTGTTTAATTATTTTATATTCAAATGAATAGTCTCTATATTCGCCCGGTTTAAAAGATTTATCCCATCCTCAATACGGTAATTTTCACTATATACAACCCGCTGAATGCCTGCCTGAATAATTAGCTTGGCACACTCAATACATGGGGATGCCGTTACATATAAGGTAGCTCCCTCTGAGCTATTGTTGGAGCGTGCTACCTTGGTAATCGCATTGGCTTCGGCATGTAAAACATATGGTTTAGTTATATTGTTTATATCTTCACAATTATTTTCAAAACCCGAAGGAGTACCATTGTATCCATCGCTGATAATCATTTTCTCCTTAACGATAAGCGCTCCCACCTGACGGCGTTTACAATATGAATTCTCCGCCCAGATATACGCCATTCTTAGATATCGCCTATCCAAGAGGTTCTGTTTTTCTTCTGTGGGTAAATCTTTTTCGTTCATGTATTTATTCTCATTTTAAACAAGGGTAGCAAATGTAATAAAATTAAAAAGTTAGCAAATAGCGTTTTGCCTTGTATTTACTGCTATAATTCCTTAATAAATGTTAAAATTGTATGATAAGTCATTATTTTTCTTTGATTAAAGCAACATTTCTTTTGATTAAGCGTAATTAATAGTGTGTATAAGAAATATGACTACTGATTGAAAAGTAGAATGATTTTTTCATAATAATTAGGTTTAGGTTAAGAAAAGGGGACATTCGAGAGAGAGTCCCTTTTTTTCGTAAAAAAAACTATTTTTGTAGCTCTTAATCATTTTACACATGGCATTAATACTTTCGCTTGAAACATCTACAAAAGTTTGTTCTGTATGTTTATCTAATCAGGACAACATTATAGCAACAAAAGAACTTTTTGACGCAAATTCTCATGCTACTCATCTTACTGTGTTTATACAGGATATGTTTAATGAGCTAGATGATTATGCGTTGAAAGATATCGATGCATTGGCTGTGAGTAGCGGACCCGGATCGTATACCGGATTACGTATAGGGGTTTCTGTGGCCAAGGGTATATGTTATGCCTTAAAAAAGCCTTTGATAGCCATTACCTCTCTGGAAGCTTTGGCATATGCAGCTGCAGATAGCGACTTGCTAAAGGAAGATACATTGATATGTCCCATGATTGATGCCCGTAGGATGGAAGTGTACACTGCTTTATATGATAACCAAATAAAAATACAAAAAGACATCAGTGCTGAGATTATTGATGAGAATAGCTTTCAGGAAGAGTTGGATAAGCATCCTATTATTTTCTTAGGGGACGGGGCGGCCAAATGTAAAGATATGATCAGGCATGAAAAGGCTATTTTTTTAGATGATAAGGCTCCCTTGGCTTCCAATATGGTTTCTGTGGCTATGGAAAAGTTCAGAAATAATGATTTTGAAGATGTAGCTTATTTTGAGCCTTTTTATCTAAAAGATTTTGTGGCTACTCCACCTAAAAATAAAATTTTTTAAAGAATTTTTATTCTGTTTCTTCAGTAAAAAAGGTTTTTTTATAGCAAAAGGTCATCATTTCTAAGCGTATAGCGAAACGGGGCAGTAGGTTTATTTTTTCGTAAGCTCATTAATTAGTTGTATATGAATTTTAAGATAATGAGGATAACCATATGGCTGCTTTATGCCCTTTGTAATGCGGCTTTTTCTCAGGGTACGTCCTCCTTACATACAGAGGCATATCAAAGCGGAGAATATTTAAAGTATACACTCAAATATGGTTTTATAACAGGAGGGTATGTAAGTTTCTCGGTCTCCGATACCCTCTGGAATGGTAGAATGGCTCATGAAGTGGTATTGCAGGCCAGCACATCGGGTTTTGTTGATGTGGTTTTTAAACTCCGTGATCGCTATACCAGTATCATTGACACAGTTACTCATCAACCGCTTAAATCTGTCAGGGATATTAGAGAGGGAGGATATCGGTATTACAATGAGGTGACATACGATTACGCCAGTGTGGTAGAAGATTCTATTCAAATTCATAGTCAAAAATCAGGAGTTGTTCAGGTGCCTGTTTATATTCAGGATATTCTTTCGGCCTTTTATTACGCCCGACGTTTCGATTTTAACGATGATATGGAACCAGGGGAGGTATTGAGTTATGTTTGTTATTTTGGGGATGAAATTTTTACCCTGAGAATAAGATATATGGGAGTTGAAATGATAGATACAAAGTATGGTCAAATGGAATGCTATCTGTTTCATCCAGTAACCGAGGTAGGGAGAATGTTTAAAACAGAAGAAGATCTGAAGGTGTGGATTTCACGGGATGACAATCGTATCCCTGTGAAAGTCAAGGTGAACCTGAAGGTGGGATCCTTTACCTGCGAGCTGGATGAATTTAAAGGATTGCGCAATCCCTTTAGCTGTATACGATATTAGTTATTTTAAACTTTTTGATATATTTTTGCAGCAATTTATTTACACAAAGATTTAATTTATAACACTATGGCAACTACAGCTGATATTAGAAACGGGATGTGCATTAAATTTAAAAATGATTTATATGCAGTTGTGCAGTTTCAGCATGTGAAACCAGGAAAAGGACCTGCTTTTGTTAGAACAAAGTTGAAAAATATCTCAAGTGGAAAAGTGATTGATAATACTTTCTCTGCAGGTCACAAAATTGAGGAACAGCGCGTAGAACGTCGTTCGTATCAATATTTATATAAAGAAGAACATGGATATGTTTTCATGAATAACGAAAGCTTTGAACAGGTAAGCATTGATGAAAAATTAATTAACAATTATGATTTATTAAAGGATGGCTTGGCTTGTGAAGTTGTTTATCATGCCGATACAGAAACTCCATTGTTGGTTGATTTGCCTATGCATATTGAGTTTGAGGTGACTTATACCGAGCCGGGAGTAAGAGGGGATACTTCTTCTACAAACTCTTTAAAACCTGCTACTATTGATACAGGAGCTCAGATCATGGTACCTTTATTTGTGAATACTGAAGATTGGATTAAAGTAGATACTCGTGACAGATCGTATGTTGAAAGAGTGAAAAAGTAAATGACTATAAGGATAAAAAAAGCTCTGTTGTTCTACCAGGGCTTTTTTTATTTCAGGCAAATGGCTTATTTTGGTCAAAAAATTAATAACTTACCATTCTAACAGTTTTTAGAAATCACAGATGGTTACCCAACTTCAAAAAAAGAGACTAAGACTTTTTAAGGATCGCTTGAATATTCTCCTTGATATTGCGCAAACAATTAACGAGGATCATAGCATTGAAGACTTGCTTTCGGAATTTGAAATTTTGTTGCGCGAAGAATTAGAAGTGGGTAAGATATTGGTATTTACTTATATAAAAGGAAGGTGGAAAAACCTGCTAAACTCAGGTGTTACCAAAGCAGAGTTGGCAGATATTAATGTAGAAACGGATCTTATTCAGTATAAAAATATTGAGAATATTACTATTTCACACCCGCCCCAATTAAAAGGGTTCGATGCTGTCATTCCTTTATTCCATCGTTTTAAGGCCATTGGTTTTGTTTTAATAGGAGATGTGGAAGAGGAGCATCAGGGCATCAGTCCAACCATTAAGCATCTTAAACTGATTCAGATTATCTCGAACCTTATCATTGTTTTTATTGAGAATAAAAGGATGCAGGAAGAGATTCTCGAGCAGGAGGCTATGCGTAAGGAGATGGAGCTGGCTTCGAGGATTCAATCCCAATTGGTTCCTGCCGACAAAAATCTGCCAATTAGTACCAGGTATTCTATTCATACATTTTATCATCCTCAGTTTGAAGTTGGGGGCGATTATTATGACTTTATCAGACTGTCAAAGAATGTATTGGGTTTTTGTATTGCTGATGTATCAGGAAAAGGAATTTCAGCAGCCATGCTTATGTCTAATTTTCAGGCGGTCTTCAGAGCTCTTTTTACTCCGAATATCAATATGAAAAAACTGGTGCATTTGCTCAACCAAAAGGTGAATCAAAGTGCTAATAGTGAGAAATTTATTACCATGTTTGTGGGAAAGTACAATACCTTAACCCGTAAGCTAACTTATATTAATGCAGGGCATTTACCTCCCATGCTATTTGATCCCAAAAAACGAATTTTATCAAGTTTAGATGTGGGATGCATTGGCTTGGGTATGCTCGATGAGATTCCTGCTGTTGAGGTAGGCAAGACAAGTATTCCCCGGCAAGCTAAGTTTTTAGCCTTTACCGATGGATTGGTTGAGTTGGAAAGCGGCGAAGAAATAGAGTCGGGAATGAAGTCGGTTGAAGATATTATCTGCAATAAACATGATGTGGAACGAAATATGGAGGAATTGAAGGAGCTGATTAATGAACAGCTCGAGATAGGATCCGTTTTTGACGATATATCCATAGCAGCTATTCAGTTTAAATGATCATAAAAAAAGGAGTTATTTTTAACTCCTTTTTTTATTGTTTTCTATCTCAGGTGCTTGGTTCTTAAATCAGGCCTTTTGTCTTTTTTTCCAATAAGTAAAGGCTGCAAATAAAATAAGGGCCAGAACCAGTAACGAACTAATCAAGGCAATAATTTGTCCTGCCTGGTATGATTTTGGTTCAAATTTAAATTCCAGCTGATGAGTGCCGGCAGGTAAATTAGCTGCTCTTAAAATATAATTAGCCCTGTAAATTTCAATAGGCTTGCCGTCCAGATACGCATTCCATCCTTTGGGATAATAGATCTGCGAAAACACTGCCAACTGATCCTGTTGAGTGGTGTAATTATAGGTAAGGTGGTTGGGTTTGTAATCATTTAATTTTATTTCTCCAGCGATAGAATCTACATGATAGCCATCCAGTGCTTTAAATTCCGAGATGTTTATAATGGCCTTATCTCTCAGGTTAACATGATCAATGGCCTCAATGGCTCCATCGGGTGAATTAACCGGGTAAACATCTTTAACAAACCAGGATTCACCCAAGGCATATGGATTGACAATAGGCTCTGCATTTGGATTGTATACGATGAATTTTCCGTTCAACATATTTAAGGCAGGCATATCGGCCAGTTGTTGCAGTATGGAAATCTGCCCACTTTGTTGTTGAAGAGTAGTTATCAGTGTTTGCCAGTCTTTGTCAAGGTAATGTTCAATGACATCCTGATATCTGCGTAGTTTTGCTCCGTGAAAACCACCAATAGACTGATGATGATAGGAAGTGCCTACCTCGTTAAATGGATTTTTGTAGATGGTAAAAACTCTGTCGCCATCAACTTTCATTTGGTTAATGTCCGTATCAGACTTTGTTAACTCAAATTCCTGATTCATTTTTCTTTTGCTCTGAAAATGGTCATTATTCAGATAGCGTTTGTCAACACTCCATAAATCAATTAAAATCAATAGGCCCAAACCCCATATTAAATATTTTCCGGGTAGTTTCTTGGTGGTGTAAAACCATATCGATCCTGAAGCAATCAGAATAAAAGCAAAACTACGGAAAGCATCGGCCTGTAATAAACTGGCACGAGCTATTTTCAGGTTTACCAGCAGCCCATCAAAATAAGCGCTAACTTGAGCTGCTTGAGCTGCATTTTGTTGAATATATTGTTGCTTTTGCTGAATAATACTACTGAGCTCGTTATCGTTAATAAATTCGAAAAAAGTGTTGGGGAATAAATAAAACAACAAGCTTATTCCTCCGCTTAATCCAAAAGCAGCCAGAAATTTCCAGGTGTTCTCTTTAACCAGATTGGGGTTGTTGTATATTTCTCTCAGCCCTAAAAATCCTAATGCAGGGATGGTTAGTGAGGCTATGACCATTGACATTTCTACTGTCCGGAATTTATTGTATAGCGGGAAATGATAAAACATAAGATCCGTAAAGCCCGAAAAATGTTTTCCCCATGCTAAAAAGAAGGAGAACAAAGTTCCGGCAATAAGCCACCATTTATCAGGTCCTTTGTAATAGAATGCACCCAGTAAGAATAAGAAGCAAACAATGGCTCCGGCATAAACAGGTCCTGAGGTAAAGGGTCTGCCGCCCCAGTATTGACTCTGTTGGGCAATGCTTTCTTTAAATTGGCTTTCTACCTTTTCTAAAGCGGCATTATTGTTACCTATGGCTTCTGAGGCACCACCTACAGCATTGGGTACCAGCAAAGTCCAGGTTCCTTTAGGCTCAAGGCTCCACGATAGGGCATAATCTTTGTCCAGACCACTATGAGTTTTCTCGCCGAGCTCGGTTTTAAGATCAGATTTGCCTCTGATACTGTATTTGCCATACTCATAGGTTGTCCAAAGGTTTGAGATATTGGGTAGAACAGCCAGAAAAGCCGCAAATATTAATACGACGGTGGCTTTGGTAAATTGAGGAAGTGTTTTGTGAATAAGTGCATAAATAAATCGAGTAAGCACAATGACCATGGTTAACAAAGCCAGATAATAGGTGATTTGCACATGATTATAGGCTATTTGCAAACCAAGTGCTACGGTAGTAAAAAGCCCTCCGCCCCATATACTGCGGTTGTAGGTGAAGAGTATACCTGCAATCACAGGCCCCATTAGTGCTATGGTATAAGCCTTGGTTATATGTCCGGCAATAATAATAATAAGGTTGTAGGAGCCAAAAGCAAAGGCAATGGCGCCGATGAGGCTCATCCATTTATCCAGTTTTAAACTGAGTAAGAAAACATAAAAGCCTAAAAGATAAAGAAATAAAATGGCTACTGTTTTATAAGGTAAGCCTAAGCGGAATGTGCGATTGAGGTAGGAAAATATATTTTTAGAGGCATCTCCTCTTATTTGGTAGGCAGGCATGCCGCTAAACATGCTATTGGTCCACTGGGACTTTTCTCCTGTCTCTTGTTCAAAGGTCCTTAATTCTTTAGCCATGCCGGTAGCATGTGTTTCATCCATCTGGATGAGTTCCTTATTTTTAAGTACCGGGCTAAAATAGGTAAAACTTAGTGCGATAAACAGAATAAGAGTTCCGATGTATGGAAGCAATGATTTTAGTTTGTTAATCATAGTATTATCTTTTTTTGAAGTGCTAAAAATAGATAAAAAGACCAGACCCTGCAATTACTAAATGGGCATCTTATTAAATTTGTGAGAAGGTATGATTTGATGGATTAAGTAAAGATGCAATGAATAGCCACTTTTTCTTTGCTTGAGTTAATAAATGTTAAGCGGCGGATATTTGAAAAAAGTGGCATGTGCTTTGCTATACTATTCTACGAAGAGCAAAAGAGTTTTTCATAGATTAGGTTAGGGTTTAAGTTTTAATCGGGGCACTTAGGTGTCCCGATTATTTTTATACAAACAATCAAAGATCAGGAATAAAGAAGAGTAATAATCATTATATATAGATTTAAAAAAGGAGTGTATTCGAAGAATGCACTCCTTTTTTTAATATTGTTTTACAGGCTGCTCGATATATCACCTTACTAAAGCACGGACGTTCATTTCTACTGCGCGTATGACGGATATAGGTCTAATCAAATTCCTGATAAATAGCATATTGATTCATCGCTGTTTTTGATAATCGAGGAATTGGCATAGGGACAAGAATATTTAGTTTTTATTTTTTTGTCTTTAGTATTGGATTTACTAAAAAGTGGCATGCACTTTGTTAAGTAATTCTACGAAGAGCAAAAGAGTTTTTCATAGATTAGGTTAGGGTTTAAGTTTTAATCGGGGCACTTAGGTGTCCCGATT
>JBFHKL010000023.1:0-25311 GCA_041595375.1 Saccharicrinis sp. | reverse complement strand
TGCCTATCCATATTTAGATGCACTAACTACTATTTTGAGTGTGTTTGCCACTTTTATGATGGCCTATAAACGCATTGAATGCTGGGCTCTATGGATTTTAACAGATCTGATTTGCATTGGTCTCTACATTCAAAAAGGCATTGTAGTAATAGCACTGGAATACGCTATCTTTTTTATAATGGCCAGTTGGGGTTTTATTCAATGGCAAAAATCAATTACTTATGCAAAGAGGCTTAGTATTGGGTAAGTTTATGCCCATTCATACTGGGCATATTCAATTAATAGAGTTTGCATGCAAGCATTGCGACACCTTATTGCTATGGGTTTGCGTGTCCCATCAGGAGACCATGCCGGCAGAGCTGAGGATGAAATGGGTTAACGATATTTTCAAGGAGAATAAAAAAGTTCAACCCATACTTTTTCAATACAACGAATCTATTTTACCAAACACATCAGAAAGCTCAAGAGAAGTTTCCTTAATCTGGTCAGAAGCTATTAAAAATCATTTGCCTAAAATTGACCTCCTCTTTTCTTCAGAGAAATATGGCGATTATGTAGCAGAATACCTGGGGATTGAACATAAACACTACACTTTTGACAAGTATATTTCAGCATCAGATATCCGAAACAACCCTTACCTGAATTGGGATTTCATTCCATCGCAAGTAAAAACATTTTATCATCGAAAAGTTTGTATTGTAGGAACAGAGTCAACCGGAAAAAGTACACTAGTCAAAAAACTTGCCGCTTACTACAAAGGGGATTTTGTTGCTGAGGCAGGACGTGACATTGTTGAAGACTCAAAAGAATGTTCTCATAAAGACTTAAGCTCTATCGCACAAGCGCATGCAGAAAACATTCTTCGTCAACAACAAAAATTAAACAGGCTGTTATTTATAGATACCGACATTACCATTACTCAATCCTATTCCCGCTTTTTATTTAAGCAGGAGTTAAATGTCAGCCCATGGATTATTGCGGCCAATGCCTGCGATCTCTATTTATTTTTAAACAACGATGTACCCTTTATTCAGGATGGTACACGCTTGCACGAAACGGAACGAAATAAGCTTCATCAATCGCATATGCAAGCATTTAAACAATCCAAAATTTCTTTTATCATGATCCTTGGCAATTGGGATCAGAAATTTACCCAGGCCAAAGACATCATTGATAAAACATTTACATTCTCATAGCATTGAATAACTACTCAATGCCAAAAGAATTAAAAATAATTATTTAGACACTCCTTTTAAAAACCACTACCAACTAATGGGAAAATAATCCTTAAGAAATTTTCCACACCAATGTTTGCCTGTATTTATTCCATCGATAAAAGGATCACAAACACGAGCAGCTCCATCAACAATATCCAGAGGAGGTTGAAAATCGTGAACCCTTTGTTTATGCTTGGCTAATTCAGCAGGATCTTCATCGGTAACCCAACCTGTATCCACTGCATTCATAAAAATTCCATCTTTTGCCAAATCGCTTGCTGAGGTATGCGTAAGCATATTTAATGCCGCTTTTGCCATATTGGTATGCGGATGACGGTCTTCCTTAGTAAAAGTATAAAATTTACCTTCCATAGCCGAAACGTTAACAATATGTTTTTTCCCCGTATAGTCCTTGCGCATAAGAGCAATTAAGCGATTGCACAGCACAAAAGGAGCTATGGAATTTACCAGTTGCACCTCCATCATCTCAACAGGTTCTACCTGACCCAATTTAAGTCTCCAGCTATTTGTTTTACGCAAATCAACCTGTTGCAAATCGGCATCTAACTTTCCTTCAGGAAAAATTTCTTTAGCATCGTCTGAATTGTCAAAACGATAAGGTATTTGAGAAAGCTGAGCCGAAGCCTTTATTCCTATACCCGGAGTCTTCACATTCCAGTTTACAGCAAGAGCTTTCTCATGATCTGTTGCAGGACGGTTAAAAATATCGATTTCCTTTAAACATTCCTGATGATGCGAGAGTAACATTTGAACATTAGATGAATGCTCTTCTATCCTTAAATTTTCGTTGGCCATTAAATGCGTATAAAAGGTAGCTGGACGACGCACAGTTTGGGCTGCATTGTTAATAAGAATATCCAATCTTTCATATTTTTGCTCTACATAGCTGGCAAATAATTCAACACTTGGAATATGACGAAGATCGAGGCCATAAATATGTAGCCTATGCCCCCAAATAGCAAAATCCTTTTCTTTGGCATAGCGAATCGCCGAATCAGCAGGAAAACGGGTAGTGGCAATCACGGTAGCCCCGGAACGCAACATCATCAGAGTGGCATGGTAGCCAATCTTTAAACGCGAACCAGTGATCAGCACAATCTGGCCACTTAAATCACAGGTTTGAAAACGTTTTGCATAATTAAAATCGCCACACTCAACGCACATCGCATCATAAAAATGATGTATTTCGGTGTACTTCTTCTTACAAACATAGCAGTTCTGTGGCGAAGTCAAATAATGCTTCCCTTTTGTTTCAGCGGCTTCTGCCAAAGAGATTTGATCAGGAGCCTCAAACACATTGGCCAAACGCGCACTTCGAATGCTGGAAGCAGCACGAGCCTTACGGTTGATTTCTGATTTCTCTTGTTTTTTTACCAGTTTAACTCCCTTATTCCTCTTCTTGCGTTCGGCTCTGTCTGGTCGGCTAATTTGTCCGGCAGCCTGCATTAATTTTATACGTTGTTCCTCGCTTAAATGAACAAACTGTTCTCCGTTTTTAAGCAAATGCTCCAAAACCGATATAGCCTTATCTACCTCAACTACTGACAGACATGACTGTGATTTATCATCATCTTCCATAAATTATTGCCTTTATTTTAAGCCGCAAATTTAATAGTGATTTATATATTTCATGCTATTGTATAGCGTACATTTTTTACTACTGATGATCTAAGACTCGTATTTATTCTTATTTAAACCCGAAAGGTACATTTGGCATTTTAAAGCATACCTATTAGCGGCACTAAATATCAGGAAATGATGATAAGAAAACCCCAAAGCTAGTGCCGCAGGAGAATCACCTACAGTTATTTTTTTGTCATGATGTCTATCACCATCTTATCTGTTTGCGTCATTCCTTGCGACCCAATATCAGTAAGATTCCTGATAGTCTTATCTACATCGTTGTCAGCTATTCCTTCAAGAGAAGAGACTACTTTATTATCCATAGCCAGCATAGCAGAAAAAGTTGCCGTGGATGCAGCGTTTGAAACTTTAAGTGCACAACTCGGTTTTGCCCCATCACATATAATCCCGGCAATATTTCCAATCATATTTTTTACCGAAAAGGCTACCTGATCACGATTGCCACCCATTAAATAGGTAATACCACACGATGCCCCAATTCCTGCCACGGTAACACCACATAAGCCCGATAAACGACCTAATCCCCGCTTAATATAAATAACCATCAGATGACTCAAGGCCAGCGCTCTAATCATTTGCTCTTTTGTTTTATTCATTTCTTCGGCAAACACAACCACTGGCAAGGTTGCTGTAATACCTTGGTTTCCACTTCCTGAATTGCTCATAACAGGAATCATTGCACCAGCCATCCTAACATCGCAGGCAGCAGCAGTTACTGCAACCAACTTATTATACACACTATTTCCCATAATATTCTGGTAAGACTCACTTTGTATAACGCGAGCAACGGAATGTCCAAAAGTTCCGTGAGTGGATTCCTCAGCTGCCAACTTATTCAAAATGGCTGCTTGTTGCATAAAATCCAGTTCTTCCAATGGCGTTTCTGTGGCAAAATCATAAATCTTATTGAAATTCAGCTCTATCTGCTCAGTATCTAATTGCTGTTTACCTTCACCAGATAATTCATCAAGAATCACTTCATCATTTAACTCTACATAAACAATATGAGTGTGTGTACCACTAATAATAGTTTTGGAATGTGACTTTTCTCCCAAGCAACGTACCTCGATGTACAATTTATCGGGAGCATCTTCCTTTAGATGTACAAATATTTGCTTCTCCTCAACAATATGCTTAGCCTCTTTCAGCTTCTGCGGATCTATATCTCTCAACACTTCCAGCCCATATTCTGATCTTCCAATCACAATTCCTAACGCAACGGCAATGGGAAGTCCAATCATACCGGTACCCGGAATACCAACGCCCATTGAATTTTTTATAATATTACTACTTAGGTACAGCTCGGTACGAACCACTTTCTCACCCAAAACCTCCCGTGCTTTTGACACAGCTAATGCCACAGCAACAGGTTCTGTACAACCAATAGCAGGCACTACTTCACGCTTCATAAGATGAAGAATAACTTCTGTCTCTTCTTTATTCATCAGAATATAACTTTATTTCAGCTTGTATAACTAAATATCTATACTAATAACTCTTACTTACCAAACATACTCACTCCGAATTGCACTTTATACGCATCCTCCAGATAAGCATCAAGCCATGCATTAAATTTGATGATTTCTTTTTTGGCATACTTCTTATTCAGACTAAGCATCAACTCTCCTGCTTTATCAAAAATCTCATTTTCAATAGGTTTAAGTATTTGCCAATAACCTGTTCCTTCTTTATTAATGACCGGAGAAAGGTTAATATAATTACTTCCTTTATCAATGGTTATTGGGAAACATTCAGCTTTAAATTCCAGAGCTATATTACATATTGGAGCTCTGTATTCATCCTTGCCTAGCTCCACTGCTTGTGGGAGTTCACCACACGACAACCAGGCCGGAATAGCAACCGAGGTTAAGGGAAAACCAAGAATGGTCCACATCATGGCATGATCAACATGCTCCTCATCTTTTGCTCCTACGATCATAAATGAAGAGGTGGTTGAAGCTCTGGGTATGTAATCGATAAAGAATCTAAAATCTGCAAGCTCTTTTTTTGCTGGAATATCTTTTGTTAAATCAGTTTGAGTTCGTGGGTGATATAAACTACGCGGAATAGCCTGCAACAGATACTGAGCGCTGAGTTTATTCTCAACCCAGGCCTCATTCAGTAAACGAATGGCATTATCGTAACGGTTATAACCATAACCTACACTCAGGTCGCCACTCATTGAATGGTTTGTACGAACAACAATACCACGCGGTGCAACGATAGGATCATTCACATCAACTTTTACATATGAATAATTCCCTGTCTCAAAATAAGCGGCACCACCATAAGCATCAATCACACCAAAATTTGAATTTACGCCCATTGGCCTTGGTAGCGTATCCAATAAATGCTGAAAATCCTCTACTGAAGCACAGAACATCAGCGCTTTTTTCATAACAACACCATCCTGATCTTTAAACTTTGCGGTGTCTCCAACATTGTTAGTATATGCTGCCGAATTAATAATTGCAAAACCTTTTTCATTATAACCACCCCAAACGGATCGGTCCCATTTTTCTTCACTTGCATCAACCAAACCCATGTATTTGTATTTACCATCTTCAAAAAGTTGGAGTGCATTATTCATCTCATAGGTATCGCGGTTTTTAAACAAGATAGGTTGACCATCGACAGTATATTTTCCGGAAACAATAAAGGTGGTACATGCAATTGCCTGATCGCCAATAATAAGCAATAAAACCAAAACCATTAATTGAATAAACTTTTTCATATTTCTTATTTTTTCTTTTTAAAAAACAGGTCTAATCCGGCAGCTGACGAATAGTAATATTGTCATAAAACCGCGAATATGGCGCATTTCTAATACATAATCCGAGTATAATAATCTATATCTAATCCACACCAACGGCAGTATCATCTCCTCTAGGATCAGAACCACCTTGCAAGCTACCATTAGGTAATACTATAACGGCATTTAACCTACCTATGGAGCCACGTTCCTGTAAGGTATGTCCAACATCTTCGAGCTGTGATATCACCAACGAATCAAGACCATCTTTTTCATACAGAATAAGGTCAGGCAACCACTGATGATGAGTTTTCTTCGCATTTATTGCCTCCTGAATATCCAACTCAAATTCTGTTATATTCATAATAGTTTGATAAACTGAGGTGATAATAGTTGATCCCCCAGGAGTTCCTACAACCATAAATAGTTCACCATCTTTTTCCAGAATAGTGGGAGTCATCGAACTAAGCATCCTTTTTTCAGGCTCAATTGCATTGGCTTCACCTCCAACAAGGCCAAATTGATTGGGTACTCCGGGCTTCATGCTAAAATCGTCCATTTCATTATTTAAAAAGAAACCCGATTGTTCCACAAACACCTTCGAGCCAAAAATGCCGTTTAAAGTAGTAGTTATCGCAACGGCATTTTTATTCTTATCCACAATAGAGAAATGAGTTGTCTCAATGCTTTCTATCACTTCTACATTACCTTCTTTTATTTCCCGGGAATCTGTTTTTTCACCCAAACGAATATCTTCAAATCTACTTGTCAAATAATTATTTTCAAGCAACATATCCACAGGCACATTGTAAAAATCAGGATCGCCCAGATAGGTTGCCCGATCGGCATAAACCCGTCTTTCCAGTTCAGTCATCACATGAATACTCTTTGCTGAATTGTGTCCAAATTCCCTAAAATTAAAAGACTCGCTTCCATGTAGCAATTGAAGCAGAGCTACCCCTCCGCTTGATGGCGGAGGCATTGAAATCACTTTATATTGTTTAAAAGTACCTTCCACTGGTTTTCTCCAAACCGATTGATAATCATCAAGGTCTTCCTGCGTTATCATTCCACCGGTTTGCGTCAACTCCTCAATTAAATATTGTGCCGTTATACCTTTGTAAAACCCTTCACGTCCCTGATCACGTATTAATTTTAATGTTGCTGCCAATTCGGGTAGAACAATTAAATCACCAGCTTTCCATTTTTCTGCACGGTAAAAGTACGAGGAACTATCGTTGGCCTGTAAAATGGCCTCCTGGCTACGGTTATATTTCCATGCTTCCTTTTCTGTTAACAGAAATCCGTTCTCTGCCAGATTAATTGCAGGTTGAACCAACTCCTCAAAAGGCATCGATCCCAGTTTTTCATACAATTTTACCATTCCATCCACAGATCCTGGCACCCCAACAGCTAATGAACCAAACGAAGAAAGCTGCGGAATTACTTTACCATCCTGATTCAGATACATATTTTTAGTGGCTGACTTAGGTGCCTTTTCCCTAAAATCAAGGCTGCCATATTCTCCATCTGCCTTACGATAAACAGCAAATCCTCCACCCCCAATATTTCCGGCACCCGGATAAACTACCGCCAGTGCAAAATGTACAGCAATAGCGGCATCAAAGGCATTACCCCCCTCATTCAAAATTTGCGCTCCAACCTTAGAAGCCAAAGGATGAGCTGAAGTCACCATTCCTTTGGTAGCTATTATCCCCTTACCTGCACGTAAATGAGTTTTTTGTTTACCCTTTGTAGTACAGCCAACAACATAAAACGCAGTAAATAAAAGAATTAGAAAATATAATCGCCAGCTTTTTCGCATCGACATCATGTTATAATATTACAAAAATACAGGAGAGATTATAGGTCCCTCCTGAATAATAAATATGGATTATTGATTCACTTCTGTAGCAGTATAAGCCCCCGGATCCTCAGGAGCCGATGTATTTGACTCTAACTCGTCACTTGGATACAAGAAACGCTCAACATTTACCGTTTGTGTAGTAGTATTTAAATCAAATGGCACATCAATATCCGAATCACTTTTTTGCAATCTTCTGCTATCGTCAAATGGCATAAAAGTAAAAAAACCGGTCAAATACCTTTCCTCTATAATCTCTCGCAACAAAGCCCTCTCTGCGGTAAGCTCTCCACTTTCGTTTTCAATTCCGCCAGCATCAAAGTCCTCACTTTCATACACATCGTACTGCATCGTTAAACTTGCAACGCTCGAATTAAATAATTCACCAGAACTTAATGCTGTTCTAACTTCATTCAGATACGATAGGCCAACATCAAAACTTTGAGTTCGTGCACCAGCTTCGGCAAGAATCAATAGATTTTCCTGGTAACTAACAAGAGCTTCCGATTCAAACTCTGCGGCAATACCTGTATTGGCATCAGCATCTTCGCTATCGATGGTATAATATTGATAGCGCGCTTCTTCGTTTGTTTTTGAATTAGCACGCGAATCCAATAGTTCCAACAAATAACTAGGGTGTGTATCATCAGGTATCACACCTATACTAACACCTCCCTGCTGTATCCTTTCGTAAATTCTATTTTTGGAATCTGCATCATCCGAATCTTCATAAGGCACAAACATCATACTATTTGAAATGGCAGAGATTCCGTTTAATGCAGCGTCATACGCATTTTCATATTCTTTTGTATGCATATAATAACGAGCCTTAAGCGTATAAGCTGACTCTAACCATTTTGTTTCGTCCCCATCAAAGATGTAATCTTCGGTAACAATATCAGAAGCTGTAACATTCTCTGAATCAACGATGGCACTTGAAAGAAGCTCCTGCAAGGACTCAAACACCTCCGTCTGACTATCGAAAACAGGGTTCTCTTCCGACGAAAGAGCCTCAGAATATGGAATATCACCAAATAAAGAGGCATACGTTCCAACAAGATGTGCTTCAACTACTTTTGCTATTCCCTGATACAAGTTATTGTCGGGCTTTTCTTCACGAATGTAACGAAGTGGTGTTAAAACACTTTGATAACCATCCCAATCGAAAGTTCCATCGGTAAATATATAACTATATCGTTCTTGTTCTACTGACTCATATCCAATTAATTGCCCTGACCAAAAACTGGCCGTTCTATTGAACAACCCTAATTGAATCAGCATATTTTCAATTTCTGCTCCGTATAAAAACAGACCAGCGTCAACATCATCCACGGTAAGTTCATTTGGGTTATCATTAATCCCATCAACCAAATCCTGACAACTTATTGAGGAAAAAATAAGTGTAATTAGTGTTAAGTATTTAAAATATATCTTTTTCATTATGTATAATTTTGAACCAAGATGTAAGAATAAAGACGTAAAACAAGGGTTTCTTTTTAATCCATCTTGCACTTAATCTTTAATCATGGTTATTTCACACTTCTAAATTTATATCTATATATTAAGGATAACAAGTATGATTATTAAACCTGACTTGGGTTAAAAATATAATCAGTCCTGCACCACACTATTATTAAATGTTCATTTTAAGGCTAAACAAAACTGAACGTGTTCCCGGAGAATTGAAATAGTTCATTCCTGAAACAATACTTACACCATAGTTATTGGTTTCAGGATCTACATCTCGTACTTTTGTCCAGAGTAACAGATCTCTTCCTGTTAACGAAACATTTAATGATTTAATGGCAAATTTCCTTGTCAGATTAATTCTATCGAATGTATAACCGATAGTTACATTACGAAGCTTTGTCCAGGTAGCGTCATCTACAAATAAGTCATTCGCTTTGCTAAAGCCTAATCCACCGCCATATGAAGAACGATACCAGGTTTCATCGCACAATACATCTCCAGCACCAAAATCAACTACATTACCTCTTACGGTTGTTCCCGCCTGAATGATATCACCATCATGGTTTATTAGATCTTCTGTAAGAGTCACTTCATTCGACACATCCTTATGTTTACCAAAACCATACAATACAATATTAGTTCTATTTATATATTCGCCACCATGCGAATGCTCAAACAACATACTAAAGTCAAATTTCTTATAATTTATCTCAAATCCCAGTCCTCCTCTCCAGTCAGGGTTTGGATCTCCTAAAACTCTGTAGTTAGTATCTAATTGAGGGAATCCATTTTCATCTAAAATCATTTCACCATTATCATCCTGAAGCGTTCCCGGTAAATAAAATGAACTCACAGGATATCCTTCCACAATTTTTGAAGTACTTCCTATATCAACAGTTTCAGCACCTGATATATCGTCCACATTATTTTTGTTCTGGTTAAAGTTTGTGGTCAAAGAAACTCTAAAGTCCCTTTGATCAACAATCAGACCTCGCAAATCAACCTCAATACCTTTATTCGAAATAGTTGCAGCGTTTTTATATTCATAAGTATATCCTGAGCTAGGATTGGTTTTAACGGCAAAAAGAATGCCTTCCGTTTTATTTTCATAATAAGTAAAATCTAGAGACAACCTATCTTCCAGGAAACGCAGGTTTGTTCCTACTTCCCATTCTGTTTTTATCTCAGGAGATAAATCATCACTTCCTTTTTCATCATCAAATAAATAGGCACCACCAAATTCTGTTAGTCCTGTTGTTGTTAAAGTTTGATATTTGTATGGTTCAGGCCTGATACCCACTTGTCCCCAAGAAGCTCTCACTTTACCAAAAGTAAGAAAATCCCAGTCTATTTTATCTTTAAATTGCCATGCTACATCGGCCGACGGATAAAAAAAGTTTCCTTTAATGCTGGATGCTGCCTCTAAAGTTCCGGAAGCAGTTACAAAAAGTTGATCAAATAAATTAAAAGCTAAAACACCGTAACCTCTGTTTGAACGTACTTGTGTAATTGTTTTATCCCAAGTTGTAGCACCTGCATCTCCACCCGAGAGAGCCGTTGTTTGCAGATCGGAATCGACAGCAAATGGCGAGACTGTCATCACATTTATGGTACGATATTTATCGTTATAATTTACCCCAAATGTTGCCGTTAAGCCTATATCTTCTGTTAAGCTACGATCAATCACTGCAATAGCATCAAAGTTTGTCTCATTACTAACAATATCCTGCTCTTCCATATAACCTTCAGAGTAAGTTCCTCCAGCAGAACCTATTGGGAAAAATTCTACGCGATTATCCTTGTAATAATCCAAACCACCCCTTAAAATAATTTTAATCCAACTATTTGGATTTATATCAAATTCAGGAGCAAAAGTAAAGTGATTAACCTCGTTAGGCATTTTCTGCTCGTAAATTGTCCACAAAGGATTGTTATATACTGGGTTTGTAGTTTCTCCAAGATGCCTACGGTAAGATCTTTGACGATCATATACCTCTCCACTATCATCTACATATTGGCCTTTATAATCTGTGTTGTCGAAATCTGGGGAAGCTCTGTATAACCCTAATATAACCCCATTCGTATTATCACCTGCTTGCTGTATTTTATTCGATTGAACCACCGAATAGGCAAATTTAGACTTCAAACTCATCCAGTCATAAAGCTTAGTCTCGGTATTTGCCCTAATATTGGTACGCTCATAGGTATACTTTTTAACAATACCCTCCTGGTCCATTCTTTCAAAACCAAAGTAATAGGAGGTTTTTTCTCCACCTCCACTAACCGATAAATTATGTTGATCGTAACCTCCGGTTTGAAAAACCTGGTCATAATTACTATCGGTATATGTTGCTGTTGAATTTTTTGTGGTTACAGGATAATATGTTGTTCCAGTAATATCACCCACAAAGTATTCTCCACTAGTATCAACCACGTCGGCCTCACCTGAACGGTCAGAAATCTTATCACCCCACGATTCGCCATAGGAAGTTGACCATACGCCACTTCTTCCTTGTCCATAACCACTTTGCAAAGGCATTTTTACACTAATCATATCAAATGATTTAGTATATGAATACTGTACGCTGGGTTTTCTTCCAAGCCTACCTCCTTTAGTCGTAATAACAATCACACCATTGGCAGCCCTCGATCCCCAAACAGATGCAGCTGAAGCACCCTTTAATATTTGTACCGATGCAATATCATTAGGGTTGATATCATCTAAACGGGACTGCTGACTCAGCTCGGCACCATATGATATATTATCGTTGCTCACAGGAACACCATCAATAATAACCAAAGGTTGACTATCACCGTAAATAGTATTTGCTCCACGAATTTGAATAGAAGATCCTGCACCAGGATCGCCATTTGTTCTGCGTATTTGAACACCAGATGCTTTTCCTGAGAGTGCATTAATTACACCCGTCTCACCTGATTTATCCATATCCCTGGCTTTAACAACTGAGTTGGTAGTAGCCGTTTGGTCAATTCTTACAGTAGTTCCCAGCGCAGTAACCACGACTTCGTCTATCTCGGTAAACGATGACCTGAGTCGAATATCAATTGCAGACTGTTTACCAACAATAATTTCTTGTGACTCAAAGCCTATTGAAGAGTAAACCAATATAGTCTCCTTATTGGGTACTTCAATGGAATATTTTCCATCTACATCCGTAATAACGCCAATAGTAGTACCTTTAATGCTAACGGTAACCCCTGGCAAGGTAAGCCCGTCTTCACCACTTCTCACCGTACCTGTTATCATTAATTTTTGAGGTACCGATTCTCGATTCATTTTTTCACCCCCCTGCACATGACTGGGCTTGATGACAATGATATTATCAACAAGCTCAAAATCCGATCCAAAATCCTTTAGACAAGTTGCCATAACCTCTTCAATAGAGGCATCTTCCAAATTAATGCTAATACGTTGCACATCCTGCACTTCTTCATGGGCATAAAAGAAATCATAATCACTTTGTGCCTTAATCATTTCAAGAACTTCTTCCAGACTTGCATCGTTTACGGCCAGGCTAAATCCTGACTGAGATTCTGCCGAAAGTGAGAATTTAAATGCAATACATAGAACCAGAATGAGTTTCATTCTCAATAACAAAACAGAGTTCCTCCTGTAAGGGACATGCTTAGAACAAAATTTTTTCATACTATCAGTGTGTTTAATTTAATTTCAATATCTACTATAATTCTATTGGGCTGCACTATTTACGATAAGGAGAAATTGGCCCCATTCCTCATTTTCAGATACTCTAATTTGATTTTTATTTGCCATATGTAACATTCAAATTGCAATCATATTCATTTGTATAAGGCCTTTTACATGCGTGTTTGATATATTTAAAACATTAGCGAAACTTCACTAACTAGTGCAAATTTCAATCATTCAGCTCCCGCTTAAGCGGGACAGGTTGTGAGCCCAATTATTTGCTCTGACCATGCCAGTTTCATATCTTAATATATTCTTTAATTCACTCAAGTTTCGTCAATAAACATAGGCGTGTATACCTCATCACTCATTTCACTCTGTGAAAAATTAAATACTTAAATTTTACATGCCTGGGTTACTTAACGAACAATAATAAAGTTTTCTGACCTATCGAATCTTACATTTGTTGCCAACTCAATAATATGTAAGGTTTCATCTATTTCCTTGTATTTAAATAAACTACCTGAAAAATGGAGGTTTTTCTTTTCTGTATCAGCAAACGACACCTGAACATCATACCACCTTGAAAGTTTGCCCATTACACCTTCAAGATTTTCGTATTCGAAAATATACCTACCAAATCGCCATGATGTAAACATATCAGTATCCGTTTTTGTTTGATTGACTATCTTATTTTCCTTGTCAATATGGGCTTGCATCCCCGGAGTTAATATCATATTGTTTTTATAGGCTTTAACTTTTACTTGCCCACTTACTAATGTGGTCTCCATCACCTTATCGTCAGGATATGCCATCACATTAAAAATAGTGCCCAATACTTCAATATCCATTTCGCTTGTAGAAACAATAAATGGTTTTAGGGTATCGCGGGCCACCTCAAAATAAGCCTCTCCAGTCAAGTACACCTTCCGTATATCGGATGAAAAAGAAACGGGATATTTTATTGCAGAGGAGGCATTTAACCAAACTTTTGTTCCATCAGCTAAGACCAAATTATACACTTTTCCGCGAGGTGTAACCAAGCTATTGTATTTTACATCTTCATTATCTTTCGCTTCTTTATGATATAAAAGCGTTGAATCTTTTTGCTGTATTTGAGTACCGTCTATTTCAACAAGCGTTTCATTACTTTTTGATTCCAAGTAAACAACCTCACCATCATCAGTAATTAGCGAGGATTCTTTAAGCTCCAAAATTTGTTTTTCCATTTGAGCAAAAGTGTCAGACGAATCCTTTTGTGAAGAATGCAAAAACAACAAATACGAAGCAACCAAAAGTGGTAACATTAGTAATGCTGCATACCTTAACACCTTCATAAAAAGTGACTTTACAGGCATCCTCTTCTGCATTTTAATTTTTCGCAGTACTTTCCCCCAAGCTATCTCGTTATCAATATTTTGACATTCCTTTTCAATAAAAGCAAGATTGTTCCTGTGCATGACCTTCTGGTACAGCACTCTGTTTTGCTCAGATTGAGACAACCATTCTTCCAGAAGCTGCAACTCTTCTTCTGTAACTTTCTGGCTTATCTTTTTTAATATGATCTCAGGTATTTGTGTCATATTTTCTTGCTTTACTCTCATGTTCATTATTTATAAACAGGTAAAAAAGAAAATAGAACTATATAATTTGGGGGTATTTTAATTTTTTTTACATAAAACAACACATATACCCTATAATTATAGGCATAAAGTCTGATATTTTTAAATTTTCCTTCAGGAACCTATAAGCAGTAGCCTTGTGGTTTTTTACGGTATAAACGGAAATATTTAATTTTTCAGCAATTTCATCATTCTTTAAACCATCCAATTGCATGAGAATAATTTCACGGGCTCGTGGGGGAAGATTTTCCAGTGATTTATGAATAAGTCTTTGCGTCTCATTTTGAATGTAATTTAATTCAAAAAAATCATCACTTGCTTTCTGAGTTAAAATAACCTTTTCCTGATAACCTTTTTTAACAGCCTCATGCTCAAGCATATTAAGAGCTTTATTTTTAGCCGTTCGATACAAGTAGGATTTAAATGCCTGTAGATTGTTGAACAGAATCTTTTTTTCCCAGATACTCACAAAGGTATCCTGTGCAATATCTTCTACCTGGTCAGGATCAGAAATATACTTTCCAACAAACAAGCATATACTTTTATAATACGCATCAAAAACATATTTAAAAGCATCCCTATCCCCATTTTTTAGACGTAATATGGCATCAAACTCCTTCATTCAAATAAAATAGGGAGGAAATATACTCATTTTTTTCTCCTACCTCAAAAAAACAGGGGATAGCAAAACAAAATAGTTCAAAAGTAGTTCTTTTTAAAAGTATACCTGTTTTATTTAAATATCCCTTAAAAAAAACAATAAATTCACATTATACATTCAAAAAGAGACCTATTATGTTTAAAACATTATTCATTTTATTCTTTGCGCTATTAAGCACAACTGCATTTTCCCAAGAAAATACAGCTATTAATTTTGAGGCTTACGACATTACTAAAGTGGGCGATCAAGTGCCGGATTTTGCTTTTAAAACCATCGATGGCAAAAGCTATACCATGTCTGAATTAAAAGGAAAAACAGTATTGCTTGTTTTCTTTGCAACTTGGTGTGCTCCATGCATGAAAGAACTACCCCAGATTGAAAGCAAAATTTGGGAAAAATACAAATCGGATGATTTTATGGTTGTAGCCTTAGGCAGAGAGCATTCTATGGAAGAGATGACAACATTTAACACAAAGAAAGGTTTTACATTTAAGTTAGGACCAGATCCGGAACGTAAGATCTACAGCCAATTTTTCAAAAAGTACATTCCCCGTAATGTATTGATTAACAAGGAAGGAAAAATCATCTACCAGAAACAAGGATTCCGCGAGAACGACGCTCAGAACCTAATAAAACTAATAGAGCAGCAAGTATTATAAAGATCATTAAACTATTCATTTAGCATTACTTGTTTATCGTTATAAACACTTTAGATTAAGAGGTGATTTTTTTTAATCAATGGCCTATCCTCAACTAGCTTATTTAAGCAATAACTTCTTGAGCTTATTCCATAGAGTCTTTTACCTCTTAATCTAATACCTAACGACCTCATTTTAATAAAATGGAATACATCAACAAATAGCATCATTAATCTGCTATTTAGAATTAACACAGCAACTCACTCTTATTAAAAAATCCTGCAGCAAAACACTTTAACCAGACCACATAAAACACCTGGTTGAATCCTGACCAATCACATACTTTCATTGCTCTTTATTTTTTATCTTGTCAAAAAAAAATATAGCATGTTTAATAAAGAAATATACATAAATAGAAGATCGCAGTTAAAAGAGAAGCTTAACAAAGGTATTGCTTTAATTATGGGCAATGAGGATGCAAGCATGAACTATCCTGACAACACCTATCATTTCAGACAAGACAGTACTTTTCTGTATTTCTTTGGCTTAGATTACCCTGGATTGGCAGGTCTGATTGATTTTGAGAGCGGTGAAGAGATACTTTTTGGAAATGACTTTACGGTAGATGATATCATCTGGATGGGGCCTCAGGCTAAGCTAGCCGAAAATGCGCAAAAAACAGGAATTACTCAAACATACCCTTTAGCTAAACTTAAAGAGATAATTATTAATGCTCAAAAACAAGGCCGAACCATTCATTTCACTCCGCCTTATCGAGGTAAAAACATAATGATGATGGGCGATATCCTGGATGTTCATCCTGGAAAAATATCTCAAATGACATCTATACCATTTATCAAGGCTTGTATTGATTTACGATCGACCAAAGAAGCTTGCGAAATAGAAGAAATGGAGCGTCATATGAGTATTGCTTATAAAATGCATACCACAGCCATGAAAATGGCTCAACCGGGCACTACTGAACAGGAAATAACAGGAGCTATCGAAGGCATCTCTATGTCGGGTGGCGGCATTGTTTCTTTTCCGGTAATCTGCTCTGTCCATGGCGAAACACTTCATAATCATTTTCATGGCAATACCTTAAAAGCAGGTGATTTATTATTGGTAGATGCTGGTAGCGAGTCACCACTTCATTATGCCACAGACAATACCAGAACATCACCTGTGGGTGGAACATTTACCCAAAAACAACGTGAAATATACCAGATTGTATTAGACACAAATAACAATGCCTTAGCAGCTACCAAACCCGATGTCACTTACAAGGATGTACATTTACTGGCAGCTAAAACAATAGTCACCGGCCTCAAAGACCTAGGCTTAATGAAAGGCGATGTGGATGAAGCCGTTGCTGCAGGAGCACATGCCTTATTTATGCCCCACGGATTGGGACATATGCTTGGGCTGGATGTGCATGATATGGAAGATTATGATCAAAAACTAGTGGGGTACGATCACGAGGTACAACCTAGCTCTCAGTTTGGATTAGCCTCATTGAGAATGGGTCGCAGACTCCAACCCAACTTTGTAGTCACTAATGAACCCGGCATTTATTTCATTCCTGCGCTGATAGATAAATGGAAGGCCGAAAAACAGCTCACAAACTTCATTAATTATGATAAACTAGAACGCTATAAAGATTTTGGTGGTATCAGATTGGAAGATGATATATTAATCACACAAACCGGAAGTCGAATTTTAGGAGATAGAATTCCAATAGAAATTGCAGATGTGGAAGCCACAGTGAAAGGCAAATAGCTATACTCGATTACTAATAGTAGAGGCAATTCATTATTGACGCAAAAATTAGGTCACAAGACCGATTGCTTAATACTATGAGCGTTAGATTTTAATAAAAACAGAAGGTACAGGGATTAAACGCAACAAAGGTTTTCTCTCCTTGTACCTTTTTCTTTAACATTCAGTCCGTAGAATTAGTATTCCCTATTTAAATAAATCTTTCATTCTATTAAGCAGTCCTTTCCTTTTTTTCTCACGCTCTTTCTTATCTCTTTCTTTATCTTCGCTTCGATCTATAGGATCCAGTCTTAGGCTAGTAGAATCAATTCTAGAACGCCTTCCCAACCTGAAGATATCAAAAAAGGATCTATCGGTATCATTCTCTGAAAAATCTGCACAATCAATCATTGCGAGCAAATCATCGTCCAACATAGGAAAGTTGGCTCGCGTATATTTTCGATATTTTGGATCCCGCTCCACTTTCTTCATAAACAATCCATAAATGGGAAGAGCCATATGTGCACCTTGCCCAAGTGCTGTACTCCTAAAATGGACAAGCGGACTTTCAGCACCTACCCATGCACCTGCCAGCAAATTAGGCGTATAACCAATAAACCAGCCGTCGGCATTATCCTGTGTAGTTCCTGTTTTTCCAGCTATTTGACTATTGAGGCGATACAGACTACGTAAAGACCTTCCCGTACCGTTATCAATGACACCTTGCAGCATATAATTCATTAAACCAACCACCTCCTCATCGAGCACTCTACTTTGGTCTCCGGCAGTTTTGTTCTCATAGAGAATATTTCCTTTTCTATCTTCAATACGAAGCAAACCTACTGCTTCATTTTTAACACCATTATTGGCATAACACGAATAAACGGTAAGCATTTCCTGCAGAGAAATCTCACCCGTCCCCAGACTAATAGACGGAACGGCAGGCAGATTGGATTTCACACCCATATCCTGAGCCAGGTTTAACACCTTATCTACACCTGTCCTCACCATCACCTCTGCAGTAATAGTATTCACAGAATTAGACAAGCCACCTTTCATGGAATAGTAGCCCTCATGATTCCCATCAGCATTGGTTGGCGACCAATCCTGATACTCCTTATATATTCTTCGTTCATTTGAAATATAATCACAAGGAGACATACCATCTATTAAAGCAGCTGTATACACAATAGGCTTAAAAGTAGAACCTACCTGACGACGTGAGGTAACATGATCGAACTGGAAATATTTATGATTTACTCCTCCTACCCAGGCCAACACATGACCAGTATGAGGATCCATGACCATAAAGCCTGTATTCAAAATTTTAAGATAATGCCTGACAGAATCCAACGGAGAGAGGTTTACTTCTTTTTCTTCAGGATAGGCAAAAATACTCATCCTACTAATTTTATTCATCTCTGCCAAAATCTCATCTTCCGTTTTCCCCCCAGCCTTAAGGGCTTTATACCTACTTGAGGAATGTAAGGCACTTGCAAAAACTCCAGGGTTATTTTTCCAGGGATCTCGGTTTAACCAATGATATTTAAACTCTTTCTGCAAGGAGGCCATATGTTGTTGTACAGCTTCATCTGCATAACGCTGTAAGGTAGGGTCAATGGTGGTATAAATTTTTAAGCCATCCTTATACAAATCATAATGATCACCATACTCATCTTCTAGTATCTGCTCCACTTTTTTTCTCATGACCTCTCGAAAATAGGGTGCAATACCAGAATTGTGATCGATCTTATAATATTGTAAACCTATTTCAGTGGCTTTATAGCTCGTCAGTTCCTTCTTCGACAGAAAACCAAAATCTGCCATCCTATCCAACACAATATTTCTTCGCGTGAGAGAACGTTTAGGATGTAAACGAGGATTATAAGCTGTATTTGCAGCCAACATACCAATAAGCACAGCTGCCTCATTGGCCTTTAATTCGGATGAGTGTTTACTAAAAAATCGCATAGACGCAGCCTCAATACCATATACATCCTCACCAAACGGAACCGTATTCAAATACATGGTTAAAATCTGATCCTTGCTATACACATCTTCTAACCGGGAGGCGATAAATATTTCGCGTGATTTATTGACTAAAATAGAGAATGGCCCGTAATTTTTTCGTGGATATAAATTCTTAGCCAACTGCTGACTAATGGTACTGCCCCCTCCCTGAGCCTTATCCCTTAATAACACTGTTCGAAAAAGCACTCTACCTAGACTAATCATATCAAAACCCTTATGCTGAAAGAAACGCTTATCTTCAGTAGCCACAAGCGCATTGATAGCATGTTTCGATATCACCTTATTTTCAATGCTCATACGGTTTTGATAATAATACTTACCCATTAAGGTACCATTCTGAGCATATACCTCCGAGGCCACATCATTTTCAATCTGAGATAATTCAACCCTATCCGGCAAACGTCCAAACAAACCCAGATATACAAATAACAGCAATAAAAAAACAACTGCAGCCAGCAAACCACAACCCTTTAATGCCCAAATTATAAGCTTTTTCTTAAAAGAGGATGAGGTGTTTTTTGATGCGTGCTTTTTACCCACTACTTTTTTACGTGTTAATTGTTTCTTAGCAGTCATTCAGGATCAGTTTATCAATGTTTTGAATTGATAAAAATAGCAAATAGAAATTGAAAAATATGTTAAATATTTAATGAAAGCCCTTCTCGCCGATTTCGTCATAAAACTCCTCTAAATATTTCAGCATAAAAAGATGGCGCTTTTCAGCCATTTTGCGGCCTGATTCAGTCTCCATTCGATCTTTTAGTAGTAATAATTTTTCGTAGAAATGATTAACAGTAGGTCCTTGACTATTTCGGTATTCACTTGTAGATTGATAACATTGAGGAGGAATATCAGCATTAAAAATTTCACGGTTTTTAGACCCACCATAATGAAATGTACGTGCAATACCAATGGCTCCGATGGCATCTAAGCGGTCAGCATCGCGTACTATCTTTTGCTCGAGAGTTAAAGGCACAGAACGATCAAATTCGTTACCAAAAGAAACATGGCGTATAATATCCAAGAGTTGACCCACCACATCATCAGCCATACCCTGTTCTTTTAAAAAATCCTGCAATTTTTCTTCAGCAGCTACCTTATCAAAAAATTTTTCATCTGTAACATCATGCAACAACACACCTGCTTCAACTAAAAAGGCATCCCCATTTTCTTCTTGGTTAATGATTCGAGCATTGGTAAGAACCCTGTTGATATGGCTCATATCATGACCTGCATCTACAGAGAGTAGTTGTTCAACTACATAGTTTTCAATTGATTTAAGCACAGATAACTGAGAAAAATTCATAAAACACAGACGATTTCAGATAAGGCTACTCATTTAACAACTTCTTAGACAAGTCTTTTTCCAGGGCATTCTTATGCAACATCACAGCCACTGTATTCATCTTCACATAAGCTTCAGACATATAAAGAAATCCACCGATCATATTACTATCACTCCCCCAGCTATTTTTGATTTTAAAGTAGATAGTTCCATTCTTATCTTTGGCCAGCCCAACAATATGCATTAAATGATCATCCGTTGCCTGCCACGATAAAAAGGCTCTCTGACGATCTTCCTGAGTCACTATTTTTTCTTCCTGAGGAACAAATCCCTTTTTATTATCCACTGGCAAAAAGGCTAGTCCTTCGCGATGCGAAAAGAAGTCTTCAGAGACATCTCCATCCCAAACCAAACTATACCCTTTATTTAAAGCACTTTTCATAGCCTCAACTAATTCATCAACAGGAACATTATAGTACCTGTCGTGCGACCAGTTATCGGGAACTTCCAAATCAAATAAAGAATAAAAAGGATGATGCGAATAAGAAGATAGCTCTATATAATTTGAATGATCTATGCCAAGCCCCTGAGTGAACTGCATAGGCGAATAGGATCTCTTATTGAATTCAATTTTCTTTGGTGCTTCACCCAGCTTATTATTGAGAACAGAATAAATATTTGTAAACCACAAACTGGAAGGCACTGCCCCTTTTTGTTCCATATAATTATCGAGCATTACGTTCAGAGTCATTACCATTTCCGAATGATCGTGAGGCATAGAAACATCTTCTCTTCCCAGGTAATCACTTTCCTGTACAAAACCATAATTTTCTATCACATTCATCACATCGTGAGCTTGGCCTCCCTCACTAAAGTTTCCTTTTCCATGCAAAAAAACATATTGCTGAGCTTTACTCTCATATGCGTGTTTAACAATATACATCTCCGAAAGATCCAGTTCGGGACCACCCATACGCATGATCTCACTCTCTACAAAAGAGATGGTACTAAAAGCCCAACAAGTTCCTGTTAATCCCTGGTCTTTTACCAAAGTAGTTTTAACATCAGTTATAGATTCAAATGCAAACTGATCCTGAGCAAAAACACTCCCAAACAGGCCCAAAGCCAGCAACAACAAGATGGTACTTTTCACTAATTTCATGAAGATTCTTTTTATAATGTTGTTAAATTTATTTAAACCTAACACACCGTAACAATTATTAACTCAGCGAAAATAAAAAAAATCTTTACCAAATAGGAATATTAAGGCAAAAATAAAGCCGTTGAGAAGAATCCCAACGGCTTTACACTATACTAATATCTAATTATTCTCTATTTATATTCTTGCCAGCTCTTAATTTTAATATCTTCCTTACCCATTTTACAGAATGCTTGTATAAAAGCACTTGCCAAACGGGCATTTGTAATTAAAGGTATATTAAAATCAATTGCATTACGACGAATTTTATAGCCGTTTTTTAACTCGTTTGTACTTAAATTCTTTGGTATATTCACCACCAGGTCAATTTGTTTTTCCCGAATCATTTCCAAAGAATTTGGAGACTGATCGGGCTCACTTGGCCAGTATATATGAGTTGTTTCTACACCGTTTTCAGCAAAAAACTTATGAGTTCCTCCTGTAGCATAAATATTAAATCCATGTTCTTTCAACAGGCGGGCAGCTTTCAGAAGCTCCATTTTGGAACGAAGAGGACCTGATGAGATTAAAATATTCTTTTTAGGAATAGAATAACCCACAGAAAGCATTGAATTTAATATAGCCTCATCAAAGTTATCTCCAATACATCCCACTTCACCTGTTGAAGACATATCCACACCTAACACGGGATCTGCCTTGGCCAAACGGGCAAAAGAGAACTGAGGAGCCTTAATTCCCACACAGTCCAAGTCAAATAAGTTTTTATTGGGTTTATCCACATCCATTCCTAACATCACCTGAGTGGCAATATCAATCAGGTTCACTTTAAGTATTTTTGATACAAAAGGAAAACTACGTGAGGCTCTCAGGTTACACTCAATAACCTTCAGCTCATTATTCTTACCCAACAACTGCATATTAAAAGGTCCTGAAATATTCAACGCCTTAGCAATTTCTCTTGCTATCTTCTTCACACGACGCATAGTTTCGATATACAGCTTCTGTGGAGGGAAAACAATGGTCGCATCTCCGGAGTGCACACCTGCAAATTCAACGTGCTCTGAGATAGCATAAACCACCAATTCACCATCTTTGGCCACTGCATCTACTTCTATTTCCTTTGCTTCTTCAATAAACTCAGAAACAACAACCGGATATTCTTTAGATACATTAGCTGCCAGTGTTAAGAAATGCTCCAGCTCATCTTTATTACTCACTACATTCATGGCAGCTCCCGATAGCACATAACTAGGGCGAACCAAGACAGGAAAGCCTACCTCATCCACAAAAGTAAAGATATCTTCTACTGAAGTCAGTTCATTCCAACGTGGCTGATCGATATCCAATTCATCTAACATAGCGGAAAACTTCTGACGGTTTTCTGCTCTATCAATATTTTCAGGGGTAGTACCTAGGATTGGTACATTTTGCCCATTCAGCTTCATGGCCAGATTATTAGGAATCTGTCCTCCTACTGAAACAATAACACCCTTAGGCATTTCAAGATCAATCACATCCAACACCCTCTCAAACGAGAGCTCATCGAAATACAAACGATCACATATATCATAATCGGTACTTACCGTTTCCGGGTTATAGTTAATCATTACCGAACGATATTTTTGTTCCCGGATGGTATTTAATGCATTTACACTACACCAGTCAAATTCTACAGAACTACCGATACGATAAGCCCCACTACCTAAAACGATAACCGATTTACCATCAGCCTCATAGTCAATATCATGTTCACTACCACTGTAGGTTAAATACAAATAATTGATCTGAGCAGGAAACTCACCTGCCATAGTATCAATTTGCTTGACTACGGGTAATATATTTCTTTTTTTACGTTCAGCTCTCACCTTTAGTAGGTCATTACCTATCACCTCACTGGTACTTTTAAACACGCAACGAGCCACCTGAAAATCAGAGAATCCTGAACGCTTGGCATTTCTTAACAGTTCATTTGGCAGTTCTTCAAGTTTTGAGAATTTCTTTAATTCTGTTTCCAGGTCACTTATATTCTTTAACTTCTCTAAAAACCAATGATCAATCTTACTCAGCTGGTGAATTTCCTCTACTGACATTCCATTCTCAAACGCCTCAGCAATAGCATAAATACGCTGATCAGTCGGTTCTGCCAACTCGGTTTTTACGTCGATTCCCTTCAGTGGCTGATTGGCTACAAAACCATGCATTCCCTGGCCTATCATCCTTAACCCTTTCTGAATAGCTTCTTCAAAGGTACGACCAATAGACATGATTTCACCTACCGATTTCATGCTACTACCAATCTGCTTGCTTACTCCGTTAAATTTATTCAAGTCCCAACGAGGTATTTTACAAACCACATAATCCAAAGCTGGCTCAAAGAAAGTAGAAGTTACTTTGGTTACTGAGTTTTTCAACTCATGCAAGCCATATCCCAAACCTAATTTGGCAGCCACAAAAGCCAATGGATAACCGGTAGCTTTTGAAGCCAGGGCACTCGAGCGAGAAAGACGTGCATTAACCTCGATCACACGGTAGTCTTCCGACTTAGGATCTAAGGCATACTGTACATTACACTCCCCAACCACACCAATATGTCGAATAATCTTAATGGCTAACTCACGTAACTTATGGTATTCGGAGTTAGACAAGGTTTGCGATGGAGCCACCACAATACTTTCACCTGTATGAATTCCTAGGGGATCAAAGTTCTCCATATTACACACGGTAATACAGTTATTATATTTATCGCGAACCACCTCATACTCTACTTCTTTCCAACCTTTTAATGATTCTTCTACCAATATCTGGTTTGAATAGGCAAAGGCATTCTCAGCACGCGTAATCAACTCTTCTTTATTATTACAAAAGCCACTACCCATACCTCCCAGTGTATAAGCTGCCCGCACAATAATCGGAAATCCGATCTTATCTGAGGCCTTAAGTGCTTCTTCTACTGAAGTTACAGCCAAACTAATAGGAGTCTTAACATCAATCTCCTTTAACTTATTGGCAAATATCTCTCTATCCTCAGTATTAATAATTGCCTGAACAGGTGTCCCTAAAACCTTTACGTTATATTTTTCTAAAACACCACTTAAATACAACTTAGTTCCACAGTTCAATGCGGTTTGCCCGCCAAATGCCAGCAATATACCATCAGGTTTCTCTCTTTTAATTACTTCCTCAACAAAATAAGGCGTTACAGGCAAAAAATAAATCCTATCAGCAATTTTATCTGATGTCTGAACCGTAGCGATATTTGGATTAACCAACACAGTCTCAATGCCCTCTTCTTTTAAAGCTTTTAAAGCCTGCGAACCAGAATAATCAAATTCTCCTGCTTCGCCTATTTTTAGCGCACCTGATCCAAGTATTACTACCTTCTTAATGTCTTTGTTCATGTTTACTGGCTATTATGAAATTGATGTTATGTATTCTTATTCAAAAATAAAATCCGAAAAACATCCAATTTTATTCTATCCTACTCTTTTTATCTATGCGTTTATCTACTTCCTTACCCACTTC
>JBFHKL010000022.1:0-25852 GCA_041595375.1 Saccharicrinis sp. | reverse complement strand
TTTTAAAATTCTTTTGCATAAAAACAGTGTTAGGAGAAATTCCTAAATTTTAGCAAACAAATATAATAAGATTCGCGAAACAGAATAATCTGAATAATAAGTTTAATTGCTGTAATCTTTAGTATTTCATTAAAATCGTTACACATTCACTCCCTATATAACAAAAATAATTCCATAGGTCCTTAAAAAACCTTTATTATGAAAAAAAGGAAGCATTAAATATAGGGAAGTTTTATAAAAAAGGTATCTGACTATTTTAAAACGCCATAATTAGCCTGAACATATACTAAATTATCCAAATTCACCTCTGACTCACCTCTCCAGCGATAAGCTGCAAGCGCTCCTCCATTAGCGATACAGGCATCTACGCAACAAATATTAGGTTTTGGGTTTAGCAACTCTTTACCCATACAATAATGACCAAAGAAGACCATTGGCTCACTTTCCTCATAAATATGGAAAGGAAAAAGTATTTGCTCAGGAACAGTATAATCGGGTAATTTAAATTTATTACCATAACTAAGTTCATGAAAGGTCTTTCCTTTAGGCGATTCCCACCATTTAATTCTAAAGTTATTTCTTCGTATATTAGTAGAATCCTTAATAATCAGGTCATCAGGCAGGCGAAATTCAATACCTTTTGTTACTCTGTTAATTGCATTACACAGCGGATGATTAATATTGGTCATCAGTTTCAAGGCACTCTTTTTAAACTTACCATGAGGTCTGTGTTCTTCAATCAAATTAATCAACTCATCATTCCAATAGGCATGCACTACTCTAAAAGCACCAAAGTCAAGGTGCAAAGGCAAAGTTCTTAGCCACTTGATATAGTCTTTCAATACTTTTGGTTCTTCAATAAACTCCCTTCTCACCTTTTCTATTAATCTTCGGCTCGACTCTGTGGGTTTGCGAATAGGTTTACCATTTTCTTTAGTCAGATATAAAATAGCATTCAACTCATGATTACCCAGAATAGCATAGGCATTGTCGCATTCCATCATACCCCTGATGATTTGCATCACCCTACGAGAGTCAGGTCCCCTATCGATAAAATCACCCACAAACACAGCTTTGCGTTGAGTATTTCTCCACACCTCAGATGTTTTTACATAACCCAATCGTTCCAGCAGTTCTTCCAACTCATTGGCACACCCATGAATGTCTCCAATAATATCGTAAAAACAATCCTCGTTAATAACTTTATATTTCTTATCTATATCAAGTACCAAAATTCATTATATTTGAATAAGACTTGTGCCAAAAGTAAAAATTTTTGCTTTATTACTATCAATACTAAGATTAATATTGATCGATTATTTTTAACTCATTAACTTTTTAGCTTATTTAAATTCAAAATAGATTCATGAAAATCATCAAATGGGGAATCATAGGTTGTGGAGATGTAACCGAAAAGAAAAGCGGACCCGCTTTTCATAAAATTGAACATGCCACTTTAACATCCGTAATGCGAAGAGATTACGATAAAGCAAAAGACTATGCCAAACGCCATCAGGTTGAATATGTATATTCTGATGCTGCAGAGCTTATTGCATCACCGCATGTTGATGCTGTATATGTAGCAACACCCCCTTCTACACATGCTCAATATGCCATAATGGCCATGAAAGCCGGCAAACCTGTTTATGTAGAGAAACCAATGGCTTGTTCTTATCAGGAATGTGTAGATATGAATGTGGTCTCTGAACAAACTGGCATTCCTCTCTTTGTAGCCTACTATCGACGAACACTCCCCGGATTTTTAAAGGTAAAAGAACTACTTGATGATGGCATAATTGGTGAACCTTTAGCGGTTCAAATCCGATTGACTCGATCGGCACTGCCATCGGAAAAAGAAAAATCATGGCGTGTAGATAAAGATGTTGCCGGTGGAGGAATCTTTTACGACCTTGCCTCACACCAATTAGATTTTCTGGATTTTATAATGGGGCCCGTTATTGAGGTAAAAGGTCAGTTCTCCAATAACAATTCCTGGTATAATACCGAAGACACCGTTTGTGCTTCGTTTAAATTTAAAAATGGGGTTATTGGCAGTGGCCTATGGAGTTTTAACACACATAAGAACGCCAGTCAAGATCATATGGAAATCATTGGAAAAAAAGGCTCCATTAAATTTAGCGCCTTCGATCATCGCCCCATTCAGTTGGTTACCGACGAAGGAAAGATCGAATTTCCTTACCTAAATCCTGAAAACATTCAATACAACCTGATTAAACAGGTAAACGAAGCGATACTCAAGCATTCCTTGTGTTTAAGCACGGGTATTACTGCTGCCAGAACTAATTGGGTGATGGAACAGATCATTCATGATTAAACCCTAAAATAGACCTTAGAAATCCTAAACATAGCACTACATACTTAACACAAAAGCTCCATGCCTGATTGAGGCATGGAGCTTTTTATAAGTTACTAAATATCTTAATCAAATTATAATTTTGACCTTAGTTCATTCACTTTATCCTCAGCTGCGTTTCTTGTATGACGCTTATACTCCTTGGTATAAAGTGTCGCAAGTGATTTGTATTCTTTAGGCAACTGATTATAAGTAGTCCATGCTTCGTCGTAAACAGCTATCCATTTCTTCATAGCTTCTTTATCATTTTTAAGCTCAGCATCTGCAATATTTACTACTGCACGATAAATTTCGTAGAGATATAAACCATATTTAGCAGAACCCACGGCATGTTCTTTCATCTTTTTGTTCTCCCATTCCATAGACTGAGCTAGCTGAACAATCTCCTGCCATTTTTCTACAGACTCATCCTTTTGTAACAAGTTACGTTTTTGCGCCTCAGGATCTTTGGGTATACCAGGCCAGGCAATTCCCTGATCACGTGTCCACCATGGATTTAAATCACGATATGTGGTATTTCGACCGCGCACAACGGCTTCAGCCGACAACAGGCAAAGTTTTCTGAAAGCCTTTACATCATCACCCTTTAGATGCAATCTTTCTGTAGCATAACGATTAAAAACAGCTTCTTCACTTTGCTTAGGATCTTTGGCCCACTGCGCCATTACCCAGGCATTCAGGTCGCACCACAGTTCATCTTTAATGTATGGACCATCCCATCCGCCTCCGCGTGTCCAAGTCCAGATACCTGCATATAAGTCCTTTCTTTTTTCGGTAAACTCGCGAATGCTATTTATTTGATTCTCGGGCATACGCTGATGTTCTTCAAAACCTTCAATTACACCATTGGCAATATAATTTGGATAAGCACCTTTACCTTCATATTCGCGTGCACATTGCACCTCAATGATCTGTTTGTGTTGCCCCTGTCCGATCACCTTACTAAAAGCGTTAGCTCTATGAAAGTCTCCCTCACAATGCTTCACACTAATTACAAGGTTTTCATGAGGTTCAATAGCCTCACTCACTTTCATATAAGTCTCCATATCAACATCAAAGGCTCCCCACGTTCTGAATATCAGCTCCTTATTATGATTTATACAAATTTCTTCACGAAGAATCTGCATTAGAGGTATGATGGTTTGTTCAGCGCTGTTTTTATTCTTAATTGCTCCTTTATGAAAAGGGGCATCATGCAAATAAGTTTCACCTATACGAACAACCAGTCCATCCAAATCTGGAAATTGCTCAAATATCTCACTGATCTGTGCACGAATTAATTTTTCGGTCAAGGAATCATTGGGATCTCCAAAAGTATCCTCTATCTGATATTTTTCTATTAATCTTTTGGGCAACAACACCAAATCACTCATGGCATATATTTTCATATTTTGCGCCTTACAAGCGGCATGCATTTTATGAATCTGTTTGGCTTTCTGATCAACCCATTTTCTATCTGGTGTGCCCTTTGGTAATATATCTTTATCCACCGATTCCCAATTAATAGCCAACGTAGGAGATTCAAATAAAAAATATACTTTTCCATTATAGCCCATCTCCTTTATCACATCAGGGTTATTATAAGCAGATTGATAGGGTTTTTCTCCGGGATTATGATGCACCATATCTAATATCAATGGTTCAGTAGTATTGTTCTGAGCCTTCATTTCAGATAAAAAACAAAGTACTATCAAGCACAAGCCTGAAGCAATTATAGTTTTACATTTCTTTCGTGTCATAAACATCTATTTTTAAGCTATTATTAATCTTTGTATATCTACTACTTTAATCCTTATACCTTAATTTTATCAGATTCTTTCCTTTATTCAATTGGATAATACCCTTTGATAGTTTGTATTTTTTAGTATTTCGCAGCAGATAATGATTCGGCAATATAAATTCTCCCTTCATAGAAGCAGGTAACTCAATTTCGAACACACAATTATTTTTTTTGTGCGTTTTGTAACTGGCAATAATACTACCCTTGATGGTTGGAACTTTAATATCGCAAAAAGTTAAATTACTCAATTGCGGCTTTATTTGAACATTAGCAAAGCCTGGTGATTGAGGCCTTATGCCCCACATATAACGGGTCATAATATTTAAAGGAGCTGTTCCCCAGGCATGATTCCAGTCCAGATTAGGCTTGTATTTTTGGTCCCAGGCCTCCAAAGTCATGGTAGAGCCTAGTTTAATCATATTCCACCAGGTTCTATCGTGACTTGTATCATTAATTAAGTGCAATGCATAGGATGCCTCACCGGCATTAAACAATCCCTCTAATAGATACTGCGCGCCATATACACTACACACCATCCCTCTGCTTTTGATAAAATCAACAACCGACTGGCGATATTCATCAGGAACCAAATCAAAGGCTAAAGGAAACATATTGGCATGTAAAGAAGCATGATCAGATCCTTCTCCATCTATATAAACCCCTCGTTTTGCGTCAAATAATGTATGATTGATCACTACTTTAACCTTTGTTGACTTTTGTTTAAATAATTCAGCATCGGATTGATTACCTAGCACTTCAGCAATTTCTGACAATAAAACTAAGTTATGATAATAGAAAGCATTAACAACTGTATTCACCTCGACCATCTCATACCCATCTCTTTCTCCAAATTCAGGAAGCCATTTCTTTCCTGAGTTTCCCCTTGCCGGCGGCCAATCTACAATATCCTTAATCTGGGTTTGAGGATTGTCAAAGCCTAATTGTTTCTTTAATTCAGGGGTAAGCTTTTCCGATTGAGAACTAATCAAGCCATCTTCACCGGCTAATTCCTGAAGGGTGCGTACTTTAAGTACCTCATAATATTTTTCGAGCTGACTAACATCACCAGTATACATATAGTCCTGATAATACAACATAACCGTATGTAACAACCACTCGGTAGGCCAGGTAGGATGATCGATAAAATATTCGTTTGTTCTACGGGCTATGGAATAAATACTGTCCACACAATAATGACTAAGCTGATTGATATAAGCATCAGCTTCATAGGGAATCCGTTCACGATCTCCATCAATATAATACCCTGTAAAAGTAGTCGCCTTAATGGTATGTTTGCACAAATCCCAAACCTGATTCAAAACAGTATCTGAGGAAAAAAACAGCCCTGCATCGTCGTTAAACGGGTAATAGTATGCTTTTTGTTGAATGATAAGATCTTCGATAGGAATTTGAATATTTTCTATCTCACAATATCTAAAAGGCATCACTATACCAAAGGAATCGGGTAATTGAATAGCCGGAGGGTTGGAATTTCTTTTATCAGGAAATAATTTTACGACTTCTTCTTTATTCGCCTGCAAACCATAAACATGAGTTTGCTGGTATCGTATGGTTCCACCGGGATTTGTATCAATAGTATGTTTACCCGATAATTTCTCCCCAATACTGACTAAAAGAGTGTCATTTTGGTTTTGCTTAGCTCTTAGAATGAGGGTGCCAAAATATGCCTTTCCAAAATCAATAAAATAATGCCCCTGTGCTACTTTTATAATTTTTTGCGGAGAATTGATTGAACTCTCAAATCCGGTTATGGCTTCTTTCTTTTGATTCTGTGATAAACCAATAACACTATGGCAACAAAAGATAAAAATTAAACACCATTTTAATGATTGTAATAATGTTGGCTTCATACTATTAATTTAATATTTCATTTGCGAATATATCAAAAAGTATGCAGCATACTTTAAAAAATTTAAAATAAAGTCAATAAACTTTAATAATTTTTTAAATATCTACCGCTTCATATAAATATACGAAGAATAAAATAAGTTATCGTTGTCCTTATAACGTAAATGAGTATACGATAAAAATTAGCTATTTAATATTTTCAATCAAATCAATACCCCATACTTTTAGTTACCTAATTTATTAAACCACGACCACCTACTAACACAATTCCACAACGAAAGCATACTATTGAAGCACAGTAATTTAACATCCAACCTGGTAATTTATAAAAAATGAAAGGCTAGCCCTTTACTACGTAGGACTAGCCCTCACAAGCTAAATATCTTTATTTTTATGCTCTCTTCACTTTTACTATACCTTTTCGATAGGCGCCAAGCAAACGATCCAAGCCTTGAATCTGCTGACGCAGTTCTTTTCCTATATCAGTATCCCCTACCCGAATACGGTTTGTTGCATGCTCAATCATATTACGAGTAGAAACAATATCGACTTCATTCAGAATAGCTTTACGTTTTGATTCAAAAGGAGCATGTTCAGCCAGGATTAAATTATAGGAATCGTAAATCAATGTATATCCCGCTATGCCAGTCACTTTTTGGTAGGGCTTAGACATCCCTCCGTCAATCACAAAAAGTTTACCTTCAGCTTTCACAGGACTTTCTCCTTTTGTTACTTTTACGGGAACATGACCGTTCACAATATGTGATTCTTCAGGATCAAGCCCAAATTCCTTCAGTATACGACAACATGTTTCTTTGTCATCACGCAGTTTATAATAGGTATTACTTTCTTCATAGTGAGATTCTTTATCATCAATAAAATACCGTTCAAAGGTGGCCATTTTCTTTTTACCAAAAAGCGGAGAATTGGCTCCACTCCATAAATACCACATATAATCACGATCTTTACTTCGTTTTTCACGGTGTTCGCGGTTGAAATAGGCTCTACGCGAAAGCAGGTCGAACTGATCACACAAGGCTTTTCCCTTATACTTACCCCCCATGATATTCACCTCCTTAAAATCTCCTTTTTCATCAAGAGGTATGCATCCGTGATACAACAGGTTTGAATTATAAGTAAGATAAGCACTACCTTTTGAAAAGAGGGTTTTAACATGCTTCTGCAACTTATCACAACTTAAAAATGAGAAGCGAAGTTTCTCTATCAGTTCTCTTTCTTCTGCTGTAAGTTCATAGGGATTTGCCGGGTCAATGGTTGGGAAAGAAGTGTCGTTTAATGGCAATTCACGACCATCAATTGTAATAATACCTTTGCTGTAATCTATTTTATCGAGCAATAAGCGGTCATCCATTTCCATTTCTGGATTTTTATGGATGATTTCTCCTGCAAGTTTGCTTTCAATGATCATAATAGCCTTATGCATTTTACTGATAAGTTTAATATGAGTAGAGCCAATATTTTCAGCAGGAGTGCCAACGGGAATAAATGCTTTACAAGGATCTCCTTCATAGGCTTTCATGGCAAAAGTAGCCAATGGTAACATATTTATACCATAGGCATCTTCCAGGGTATCCAGATTATTGTATCGGGCACTTAAACGGATGACTGTAGCAATACTGGCACGAATTCCTGTAGCTGCAGCCATCCATACAATATCATGATTACCCCACTGAATATCTACAGAATGATGATTTTGAATTGCATCCATTACCTTATCAGCATGCGGACCTCTATCATAAATATCACCTATAATATGCAAACGATCGATTAGTAAACGTTGAATAAACTTACTAATAGCAATAATAAAATGATTGGCCCGTTCCACATCGATAATAGACTGAATAATGCGATCAAAATATTTTTCTTTTTTGGCATTTCGCTCATTTAAAAGTTCATCAATCACATAGGCAAAATCAACAGGCATGGCCTTTCTTACTTTTGAGCGAGTATATTTATCAGCCGAAACACGGGCCACCTCAATCAGGCGGCGCAAGGTAACTGCATACCAATTTTCCAGATCCTCTTCCTCTTTCGTAATAATCTCTAGCTTTTCTTCCGGATAATAGATCAGCGTTGCCAATTGGTCCTTGGTTTTTGCGCTCAGGGTAAACTCATATACATTATCTATTTTTTTACGCACCATACCGGATGCATTCCTTAGTACATGACTAAATGTCTCGTACTCGCCATGTATATCTGTCAAGAAATGCTCAGTACCCTTAGGCAGGTTCAATATAGATTCTAGGTTTATGATTTCGGTGCAGGCAGCCTGTACCGTAGGAAATTTTTCGGCAAGCAGATTTAAGTATTTTAATTCATCTTCTGTATAATCATTTATTAGTAATTCACCTTTATCGTTACTGACAACCATCATTTCCTTTTTTTATTAAATTAATAATACTTAAATCCCTCAAACCCACATCCTATATACCTTTTAAAATAAAATTTAAGATATGGCTTAGCCTGGCCATACATTCAAACTATTTATTCACATAAAAATAACGGATTCTGCAAACATTACCTACGCTTTGAGGATTCTTTTCTTCTGCTATCCTTATTTTTAAGGTATGCTTACCTTTTTTTAAACCCGAAATCAAGGTATTGTATTTAGGCAGATGCAGCTGTGTACTCCATTTTGTAAAAAGGTCGTAAATTTTACTTTTCTCTCCATCTATACGATACTCTATAATTCCGGCATCGGGACCTGCAGCCACTGCAATTCCTACAGCAGTACCTTCAAACTCAAATTTCAACCAGCCATTTGCTCCTTCTCCAATTAACATAGGTACATTCACATAATTAGGTCGGGTGCGTTTATGATCAGTTGGTTTCCAGTTTCCGTCAACATACCAGCCTTTTGTCAGCTTAACATTATCTGATGCTGTTAACAATACACCATTACAGTAGCAATCCTTATCTAGCATCTCTGGTTGTTCGTAAGCTGTCACTTTATCATCATCAGCCACATAACCTTTCCAGGCAGTTTCTAAAAACGCTATTAAAGAACGGGCATAAACACCTTGACCGAAAGGAGAAGGATGCAGGTTTTTAAAATCATCTTCCCAGGTAAATTCACCAGCATCTATCCTGTCAGTAACTTCTTTGGCCAGGTTAACGGTGGAAATACGATAATGCTCTGCCACCTTATCATGATTTTGAATCACCAAAGGCACTTTTCCCTGACGATAACTTTCCATCTTTGATGGATCTACAAAATGCATCATCACGATATCCATAGAAGGGTTAACATTTCTGGCATGACGAATAATACCTTCCATTCCGCGAATATGATCCTCCGTTTTTATACCATTGGCCGCATCGTTTACAGCAGCTTCCTCAAAAAGCAAGTCAATAGGTCCCTTCGACAATACATCGCGCTCCAACCTGAAAGCACCAGGGGTAGATCCCATGGAAGGAATACCTGCAGCGATAAATTCAAATTCTGTATCCGGAAATCTTTTTTGTAGATAAGCACAAATACTATCACGCCATCCATTATTAAAAGTAATAGATCCCCCAAGAAAAGCCACACGTCCTTTTTTATTACGCGTAAACTTGATCATACTATTCTTTAAACCACTGCTTAATTCATGATAGTCTGTTGAAATGATTTCATTTTGCTCTACTTTTTTACTATTCACATAGGCAATAGCATATCCGTTACTTAGCAACACACTATCTTCCTTATTGATATTTAGCGACCTGTTTTTTCGCCATACCATAGGGTTTTTATCTAGTAGTTTAGCAGAGGTAAGGACACTAACTTCTACTTCTGCAGCAACTTGCTCATCATCAAAACTTACCGGAGCAATTGGCGTATAGCATGCATAGTCCCCTATATCTGTTTTTAAACCCTGAAAAGGCTGAATAGTTGGAGCACCGGAAGTATAACCCAATTGATTTAGAAATACATCACTCTCATACATGGACATATTAAAGTAATCATCAGTATTTGTTTTTTTAAATATGCTTGGATTAAAAAAACCGTGATTTTTACCTTCAGCAGGATAAAGCTGACAGACATTTCCGGCTTGCTGCATTAGTTGGGTAAAACGCATAGCATTTTCAAAAGGCACCGTTGTATCGCCTGTGCCGTGAAAAATAATTGTTGGTGGTAAATTATTTTTGATATGGTGACAGGGAGAAATCTCCGTTTCACGACCTTTTACTTTTTTACTACCATATCCTTTTTCGGTAGTATCAAGAACCGGGTTAAACAAAACCAGGGCATTGGGCACCGAACTTATTTCTCTATCTTCGCCTTCTTCGTCCATATTTTCAATCAGAGCTGTACTGGCAGCAACATGCCCTCCAGCAGAACCTCCCGAAGCCGCTACTCTATCGGGGTCTATTCCAAGTTCCCCGGCATGTTCTCGCACCCACCTAATTGCTGACTTTCCATCCTTCACACATTCAAAAGGTGAAGTTTTATGTTTTTTATATATACGGTAATCAGCCGATATGGCTACTATTCCTCGGGAGGCAAAATATTTACATTGCTCATAAAATTGCGAAGGATTTCCTACTGCCCATCCTCCTCCAAAGAAAAATACAATAGCAGGCCTATGTTGCTTATCGCTATGATTCTCAGGATAAAATATTTCCAGGGACAAATCTCCCTGAGGGGTTTTCTTATAGACTACAGACTCATCTGAAGCCGTTTGTTGTGCAAAAGCAAAACCACCGAAAAGAAAAATCAATCCGATGGTTATCATAAATTTATTCATTATAAAATATTACTTAATTAAATATTGTTAAATTCAAGTATTTATACTTCTTTAGAATTTCTTTTAACTTAAATACTATACGATCAACACCACCCTCCACATTGGATTCAATATTAACCGGAATTACCGGATCGTGCAGAGACAAACGAAGTAAAAACCATCCATTCTCCTTATCTGATACACATTTTATTCTGATTCCTTCATAGTTTTCAGGAACAATACTCCATCCATCGGCCAAATGCTTTTCCAGATCAGTTATAATTTGCTGGCCATAGGTGGTAAAGTCTTCGGTATTAATACTTATCCTATATTCTTTACTTTCTTTGGGCTTAGGAAGCGCATCAATCAATTGCGAAAGATCTTTACCATCCACCTTTGGATCGGCCAATTTAATCAATAATTTTGCTATCAAAAAGGCTCCGTCGTCTAAAAAGTAATTTTCTTTTAAAGCAGCATGTCCACTGGTTTCAATAGCCAGCCAACTTTCTTGGCCTATTTGGTTTAAGCGAACAGACTCATTAATCACATTTTTATAGCCCCGTTTAAAGCGCTTATGTACGCCCTTTAGATGATGATTAATAAACCAACCCAGCCCATCAGAGGTAATAGAATCAGTAACAATGGTTGTACCCGGATGTTCTTCTAAAACCACCGCTGCTATAAGCGCTATCAATTCGTTTCTATTGATGGGATTTCCTTTTTTATCGACAATAGCAGAGCGATCGACATCGGTATCAAAAATGATTCCTAGGTCTGCTTTTTCACGTTTAACTGCTTCACAGATGGAATCCATGGCCGTTTTATCTTCAGGATTGGGTACATGATTAGGAAAATAACCATCAGGATCGAGAAACTGGCTCCCTGTTACGTCTGCACCAAGTTCAACGAGCACTTTATCGGCAAAAAAACCACCTGCCCCATTTCCTGCATCTACTATAATTTTTAAACCTTTCAATGGATATACTCTATCAACCCCTTCTTTAACTCCTGAGCGAATAGCATTAACCAAATACTTTGAATAAATGGATATATAATCTAAATGATGAAGGCTTCCTTTGTGAACAAATGGTTCTAAATTTTGCTGAGCAGCCAAATTCAATATATCGCTGATATCATTTTTATTGGCCCCTCCCTCACTTGTGAAAAATTTTAAGCCATTTCTATTAAATGGCAAATGACTGGCTGTAAGCATCACTCCGGCATCAATTTCATAGTCTTTATCCACCGTAGTCATATACATAGCGGGTGTTGAAGCTATTCCACAATCATATACATCAATCCCCATATCCGTAAGACCACTCATCAAAGCTTTTTTCAAAACCGGACCGGTCAGGCGGGAGTCCATTCCAATCGCTACTGTTATTTTCTGCCTCCCAGGTTTCCTTTTTTGAAGCCAACGAGCAAAAGCATATCCTAATTTTTCAACAACTTCACTGCTTAAATTTATTGCTTCACCAGGAACTCCTTCCATAGCAACACCACGGATATCAGAACCGTTTTGTAGTTTTTTCCAGTCGATAGATGTAATCATTTTTCTTAGCTTTAGGTGTTATTTAACCATAATTAATAGAGAAAAGTAAATTTTTAAGCCAGAAATACAAAACACTTTAGCTTACTATTGACAAAGCCATATAAGCAATAGTGGTTTTCAATACCTCACATATTTTTTCACAGAAAAGGATTGTATTGTTTTATACAAGCATACGCATCACAGGGATGAACTATCTAAAATTCGATATCGTATAAACCTTCAGCATCTTTTTCGAAGGCTTCCACTCCGGTATCTGTCATGGGGTGACTACGCAGGCATTCAAGTATTTGATACCCCACGGTAGCTGCCTGGCTTCCCATCATACTCACCCTATACACCTGATCAACAGTCTTAAAACTTGCTGCCAACACACCTGTCTTCAAACCATAACGCGCCAAACTTTCCACTATATTACCTACCACTTCAATACCATGGGAGGAGATATTATCGAGACGATTTACATAAGGAGCTACCCAATCGGCTCCTGCACGGGCAGCAATAAGGGCCTGTTGTTGTGTAAAAACAGCGGTTGCTGTTACCTGAATACCTTTATCTTTAAGCATAGGCATAGCCCTGTATCCTTCCTTTGTTACAGGTATTTTAGCAAAATAATTATCCCCTAAACCATATTTTAATTTATAGGCCATGGCCTCGCGTACCATGTCTTCTGCTTTATTACTAATCATTTGCACATGCAGCATCTTATCTCCCACAAGCTCAATAATTTCAGGCAAAATACGAGACAAAGGTTTTTTTTCGTGAGCGATTATTGTCGGATTGGTTGTGATTCCCTCTATAGGAAAATAATAAAACAATTTTTTTAATTCATTCAGATTTGCTGTATCAGCTAAATAAATCATTTTGTAAATGTTTTTCAATTAATAGTTCAGTGCTGTGGCATTTGCCAATAATAATTCTTCTGCTTCCACACTCCACACTCCATTATATTGGTCACACACCTCGGCCAGCATGCAATATACTGCATTATTTTTACCTAATTCCCTAAATTTTACAATGGGTGTCAATGGCATTTCTAAATGATTATAAATAAGCTTTTTACCTCCGGTAGCATTTGGCAAATTCAAAGTGGCATCCACAACAGCATTCAGTCCTCCTATATGCGTTACCAATCCTGCCGGGTCAAGGCCCTTTGACAGGAGCTCCAGGCCCTCTTTCATATCGTCTATATTGCCTCCTCTTGCATTAACCACATGCTTAGAGACATCATGCCCATTTTGAAAATTCACCTGTGCTTTAGAGTCAGCATTCAAAACACCTGCAAAAAAATTCAGACATCCATCAAAGCCCAGTATTCCGTATGCCTGTTCAACAACTGAAGCTAAAAACTCAAACACAAACACATCATCATACCCTTTATTTCCGGTCATATGCATTAGATCACGAACAGAATCTTCCATAGTGGCTGTATTTACATACTTGAGTTCAATATTCTTAGTTGCAGCATATTCAACAGTATAAAGCATTGCTGCCTGATCTAAACGTCTCTGGTCAACATCAGTAACAACCAATAAGGATGGCTTCCGATCCTGACGATGCAACACATAATTGATAGCTGTTAATCCCATGAAATCCACTCCTGCCAGTATTGCCATATTACCCCCATGAACAATACCCATTTGATGCACAGATGAACCCTGAATAGTATGATAATTAGTATGAATAGCACCAATTATACGTGATAAATATTTTGACAACGAAGCTGGATAATAACCTGGTCCCAGATAAGGCATTAAACAACCCGATTCCATGACCTCATTTGAAATAATCACATAGGTTGCATCACCACCCATATAAGGGTAAGAATAACCCGGAGCACTCTGTAAGCCAACCGGCCCTGCATGATGATTTAAGCCAGGATAGATGGTAAACTTATCACCCGCTTTAAATGCGCCTGCCCATTTGCTTCCCACCTCAAGCAATTCACCCCCAAGTTCATGCCCAATAATAACGGGATATTGCGCTATATTATCAGGTATTCTCCTATGATCGGTCCCTTGTTTTAAGGCATCATAGGATGACATGCTAAGACTACTACATATTACTTTTGCTAATATTTCATTGTCTTTAACAGGAGGCAACTCAAATTCTTCCAAACGAAGATCTTTCTTTCCATATAATCGCACGGCTTTTGTTTTCATATGCATAAGCTTTTTACTTATTCCAGTTACATCATTTCCAGTATATATTTTATCGCAGGCTAATCAAATCCTTTTGACCTGCTCATTAACATTGCATTTTTATTATTACAAAACTTCTGCTTCTTAAAAGTTAATCAAAAAAACAGCAGAAAACATGTTGTACCTTTAATTTTTTATCAATTTTCAATATAACAGTATAGTCATCCATATTCAGTATGCTTTTAATTACAGCTAACTCTCTGCCCTTCATTCTTTCTTAATCGAAAATTTGTAAGTTTGACGAAAATTTAAAAATCACTTATGTTATTGTTGATAGTATTTATTGCAATAGGTTTTGCCTGTTTAATATTTGGGGCAAATTGGTTAATTGATGGTGCATCCACTCTGGCAAAAAAATATCATGTCTCCGATTTAGTTATTGGTCTTACCATTGTTGCTTTTGGGACTTCAGCTCCTGAAATTGTTGTTAACTCAGTAGCCTCTTTGAACGGATATTCAGATATTGTTATGGGTAATGTAATTGGAAGTAATAATTTCAATTTATTTATTATCCTTGGCATCGCAGGTATCATCTATCCCATTCAGGTTCAATCATCAACTGCGTGGAAAGAAATTCCACTCTCTTTATTGGCTGTTGTATTGATATTGTTATTTGCCAATAATTTTTTTATCAAATCAGATGCGCTATTAATCAGTAGATTAGATGGTTTTATATTACTTCTTTCTTTTGTAGCCTTTCTATATTATGTATTCAGACAGATGAAAAAGGAGCAGCAGCAAACCACCTCATCCGATCAAACCACCTCACCCTCAAACATCAAAACCTTAGCCTTACTTATTTTTGGGTTAGCAGGATTAATTATAGGTGGAAAATTAGTTGTTGACAGCAGCGTAAATATTGCAAGTAAACTGGGCGTAAGCGAGAAGATGATAGGACTAACCATTGTTGCAGCAGGAACCTCATTACCAGAACTGGTTACCTCTGTGGTAGCTGCTTTTAAAAAGAAAAGCGATATTGCCATTGGAAATGTTATTGGTTCAAATATTTTCAACCTCTTACTTGTAGTATCGATCAGTTCCCTGATAAATCCCATTGATTTCAAGCAGAATTTTAATACCGACCTGATAGTGTTACTTTCTGGCTCAGTATTTTTATTTATTGCCATGTTTACAGGGGTACGTAAGAAATTAGATCGTTGGGAAGCTTCCTTGCTTTTGTTTTTTTATCTCTCCTATTTCTTTTTTATCATCAATAAGGAAATACAACTATTTTAATAAAATATCGATTCTGATTTTAACCAACTACTATTTTTTTTACGCAAAAAAAATCCCTAACGTATATTCAGTTACGTTAGGGACATTGATAAATTAAATTTTATTAATGAATACCTGTAAATATGGACCGAATATTAATTCAAATCCATCCAGTTCACTTGCTTCCAATTCTCTTTTATATAGGGCTGTGGATGACCGGCAGTTGAACGTCCATTTTTCACAATCTCAGATATTTCTTTAGTAAGCTTTTCTACTATTTCTGGATATTCGAAATAAAGATTTGTTGTTTCTCCTGGATCTTCATCTATATTATAAAGTTCAAAGGGTGCTTCACCTTCCTTCGGCTCAATCCATCTTGGTTTTAAAGAGCCACCTGAACCTCTTAACATATTTAACTTCCATTTTCCATCACGAATAGCTAAATACCCATCACACGAATGGTGAATAAGCGGTCCTCGTATATTTTTACTATAATCTTCTCCTTTGAGCACTGGTAATAATGAATAACTATCCTCAGCAGCATTGTCTTGTATTTTAGCCCCTACTATATCGGCTATTGTAGCCATATAATCCGTTTGACAAACGGGAATATCGGCTTTTCTGCCTGGTTTAATGACTTGTGGCCAGCGCATTAAAAAAGGTACACGATGCCCTCCTTCGTAAATATCTCTTTTGCCACCCTTAAAATTCATACAACTATAATGACCATAGGTATCGCGCTGATATTTGTAATTGGTTTCGGCGCCATTATCCGAAGAAAAAATAACCAAGGTATTATCTGTCAAACCATTTGCATCAAGAGCATCCAATACTTGTCCTACCCTAAAATCTGTTTCAGCCATAAAATCACCATAATTCCCACACGCTGTTTTACCTTGAAAATCAGGATAAGTACAATGTGGTAAGTGCGGACTCGTTAAAGGAAAATATAAAAAGAAAGGTTTTCCGTTTTTAGCTTCTTCTGCTGCCTTATTGATGTAGCTAACAGCTTTAGCTGCAAGAGTCTCCAATACCAACTCATCATTAAAAGAAGGTGCTACCTCAACTTTATGTTTTTGCTTTAAACTATCAGGATCATCGAAGTATGGAGGTGTCATTCTATAGGTACGTGGAGTAATAGTCCAGTTTTTTGCAGTCCATTTTACCGGAGCCTCCTGTACCCTATCATTCTCTAAAAAGGTTAACACACCGTAATTCATAGAAGCAGCAATACCAAAATAGTAATCAAATCCTTTTTCTATAGGACCATCCACAAAGGGCTTCGACCAATCCCTATCCTTTCCCGGTGTTCCCACAAAATCCATTTGAAGGTGCCATTTACCAACCATAGCGGTATTATAGCCCTTCTCTTTCAATACCGAAGCAATGGTCATACGGTCTTTTTCTATCAAACACGGACCATCAGCTTCCAAGACACCTTGTTTTAATGCAGTGCGCCAGCTATAACGACCTGTTAAAAGCGAATATCTGGATGGGGTACAAACGGCATCACTACTATGTCCATCTGTAAAAACAATACCTTCGTTAGCTATTTTATCCATATTAGGCGTTCTAAACTTAGCCTCAGGATTTAAAGCACTCACATCACCATATCCTTGATCGTCGGTATAAATAATAACGATATTTGGTTTTTCTGTTTCCGACTTCTTTGTTTTACATCCTACAAATACAGACAATAACAAGGAAGCAAAAAATATCTTTTTTAATGTATTCATTGCATTACAATTTTACCTTCTCTTAATTACAATTTCTCAATATAAATATAGTAAGCAGGATACACCCTGTCTTCCGAATCAATCAACTGAGCTTCCATATCATATTTTCCTGCGGATATATTACCCGTAAACGACACTTCATCCTGTCCTTCTTCAATGGGCAATATTCTGGATATATTAGCTACATACAGATAAGCCTTTAGGAAATCGGTTTTTGTAGAGGCAGGCATAACAGCCTCCAATTCGAGTGATTTTTCCTGCTCAGGAAACGTTTCATTTATGGCTAATCCACTCTCCCGAGGAAATCTACGAAGACTAATTTTATATTCTCCATCCTCCACAAATTCAATTTTCCATCGACCCGATCCTTGCGAAGCTTCAGCAGCTCCATATTGATGCCATACACGACCAAACTTACCCGTTAACATATCATGAGCTGATATTCGACTTGGATTTTCATCAGGAGAACCTACTTTAATATAAGAATACCTCTCATCAACACCCTCACTTATAATTGATTTCCACCATTTCTCATACCCTTCGGCCAACAGTTTAGCCTCTTCAGGATATTGTGCTATCACGTTATTTTTTTGGCTACGATCTTCTGTCATATGATACAGCTCCTTACCGTTCACTAAACGCCAGTCCTGATTCATAACTGTATAGTTTCGATATTTGATAAGATTCTGCATTCTTTGCGTATCCATATATAAAATACGGTCTTCCCATTCTGCATTTTCATTATACAACAAGGGTTTTAGACTTTTACCATCGAGCGGTTTTTCTGATTGATAATCGATACTTAATAAATCCATAAAAGTGGGTAATAAATCGTAATGTGCCACCAACTTATTAATATCTTTTCCTCCTGTTAACTCACCATTTGGCCAGCGAATAAAAAACGGAACGCGGTGGCCCCCTTCATAGATACTACCTTTTTGTCCCCGTAAACCCGCATCAAAGGTTTCTCTTCCGTTAGCTGTTCCATTGTCTGTGGTAAAAATCAGGATAGTATTGTCACTGATACCTAAATCATCCAGTTTATCCTCCAATAATTTAAAATTATCATCAATATTGGTGATCATACCATAAAAACGCTGTACTTTTTCTGTAAGCTGATCATTATCTGCATACTCATCAAAATATGCTTTAGGCACATTACGAGGCCCATGGGGCGCATTACTTGAGATATAACAAAAGAACGGTTTGTCTTTATTTGCTTCAATAAAATGTAAGGCTTCGTTAAAAAACACATCAGTACAATAACCTTCATACTTTTTTGTTTCTCCATTATGCCAGTATGTATCATCAAAATAATCATTCATCCAATAATCCGGACCTTGAGTAATACCACCCCCGCCATGGCGAACAACCTCATCAAATCCTCTATCTTCGGGCCTATTGGGATAATTATCGCCCAAATGCCATTTTCCAAACATCCCATTGGTATAACCGTTATCAACTAATATCTCGGGTAATGTTACTTCATCGTCAAACAAAATAGATCGACCTGTAATAGTATGGTAAACATTCAAACGATTAGAGTGTCTTCCTGTCATGATAGCACCACGAGAAGGGGCGCAAGTAGTAGATACATGATAATCAGTTAACCTTACTGCATCGGAATAAAACTGATCAATATTTGGTGTTTTAATATAGGGATTACCCATACAACCCAAATCGCCCATTCCCTGATCATCGGTAATCACCATAATAATATTAGGCCTCACCTTTTGATCGGCTTTTTTTACATGCTGACAAGATGTAAATGCTGAAATAAGCAAACAGCATATCAAAGCTAACTCCTTTTTTTTCATATATTTAAAAATTAACAAAACTTCACTAACCAGTGCAAATTTCAATCATTTACCTCCCGCCTAGGCGGAAGGGCTTGTGTGCCCAATAATTTGCTCTGGCCATGCCAGTTTTATATGTTTAAAATTTGATTTTTATTTGTCATATGTAACACCCTAATTGCAACCATCTTCCTGTGCGCAAGGGCTTTTACTTGGGTGTTTCATGTGTTAAATATTATATTTAAATTGATTTTGCGTATGTAATAAGATAAATTCTACAATAGATCTAGGATCTTTTAAAGAATGCGGATGATGACCTACTCCTGGCTTATGAATAATGGTTAAGTCCCAGCCATATTTATTCATCTTTTTTTGCAACAGGGCAGTATTTTCTGAGACAGGAACTACCTTATCTGCATCTCCAACCACATGAAGAACCGGGATTTTAGCTTTGGCTATATTTTTTACACGATCAACCGGATTTCCATTGTATTTAAGAGCTTGTTTTTCATTTAAACCATATACTTTCAAACACTGTTCCCAATCCTGAGCAGAACCCGAACCTCTCCCCTTGCCTGCCGGCCAACTTTTAAAATCACAGACTGGAGCATCTGCATAGATACAAGCCACTCTATCGGCATGTTGATTTGCCCAGTTATACACGATGAGTCCTCCACGGCTCATTCCTTCGAGGACAACCTTTGAGTTTAACTGATAGTTTTTAATGATAAAATCGTAAAAATCATCCCAAATATTCAGCGCCTTTGGACTCCCATAAAGACCACCTACTTCGATATACACCAAATGAAAACCCTGTTGAAGTAAGGCAATATCTGTTTGCGGTTCGTGCCCCCAGAAACGAGCTCTCCAAATCCAATTCTTTTGATCATTCGCTTCCTTAGGAAAAACAATTTTATAATTTACCCCATTTAAGCTTGAAGTAAGCATTTTATATCCATGCCATAATGTATTTTCTTCACCAATAGTCTCTTTTGCTTCTATGTTTCTTTTGTCAAAACTTAAGGCGCCAATTCCATTAGTTCCGGATATCCAGGGACCATTATACACATCCTCTGTATGCTGATAATACCTATTGGGTAGATAGGTAATTTTCTGGTATAATTGCCCGCTATTTAGTTGCAAAACAATTTTATTATCATGCACATATGCATGCGCTACTCTATTTGCTTTTTTATCCTCATCAAAAAAGAACTGATCTTTTATCAAATGCCTGATACCATTCACCTCACACAGACTATCCATTTCTACAGTCTGGTCAAATAACAAAGTAATTTCATCGCTATCGCTATAATAAGCCCTTTTTAATGCCGGAGGAGTGATGACACCGATCTGTTTTTCGCCATAGAAATCCCGTGCCACCAGAGGAAATATTCTTTTAGCAAACTCACAATAACCTTCATAACTAAAATGACAGCCATCGTGACCAGGCACAGCTGTGGTGGACATGATATCGATATCAGGATAACGTGAGGCAATTTGCGTTTGAATTTCCCGCATTTCTGATTGATAATCGCCACCGCAACCAGGGTGCAACTGAAAGAGATAAAGTTTTTTAACCCCTGTATAAACACTCATCCAATCTTTATATAAAATATCGAAATTCTCTGAATAAATACGATAATTATTCTCTGGGATACTCTTTGATTGTTGAAACTTAGAGTTCGCCTCTCCCTGATGCCAAAACAAGGCTTTCACCTTATCTTTTAATCCGGCCTGATCAACCCGATAGGCTAAGCGCCCAAAACTGGTTTCAAGAGATGCCTTTTCTGGTGTAGCCAACATATTTTGTTCTATGGAAGAAGAACCACTCCCCCCATTGATAATACAAACCGGAATCTGATAATTCTCTACAATTAAATGCATCAATTCCATTCCCCAGGCACCCACACCGAACCTATTTTTTTTAAACCAAGCACCAATGCCTTTTAGGCCTTCACAATTGCCTGTAGCCAGCCCCCATCTCACCTTTTTATCCTGATCGTTATAGGCCTCGTACCCTGTTTTAACACCAAAACTTCTACAAAAAGGATTACAATAGCTTGACTGCTCACTGGAAGCGTGCGAATTTGATTGCCCTGTAATAATATACGCATCTCCACAAACAACACTATCGGCAAGTACCATTATTTGTTCTGATGCATCCTTAATTAAATTCAACTCAAAACGAAACTGATGCAAACCTGCATCAATCCGTGAATTAATTAAAAAAGTCTTATTGTTACACACTACGCTTTCGCTACTATAGGCTTGCTTATCCTTATAAATATCTAAACGTATGCTATCATATTCAACACCCTTTTTCAATTTACCCCGAATAGTAACTATAGCACTATCCGAAGCATCCCTGGCGTACAATTGAAGATTTTCCGGAGCTTCCAGAATTTGGACGCCTTGCGCACATAAACTTTGAATTAGGATAATAAATAAAACAGTAGTGAAATTTCGTAACATAAACATTGTAGTTGTTTTTTTATCTATTGGTAATTAAGCCTTTCGTTCTTAAATAAACACTTTTAAATCATATATGATTTCGAATTATGTTCTTGATACCCATAATTCTTTTTTAAACCATATAAACTGATTTATTCAGGAAACTTGCAACAAAAAAGATTTTGTCAACATCATAATTGCAAGTCCTATAAGTTTTTAATAACATTAAACAAGCCCCTTGCTTAAATATCGGGTTGCCAAATATAATAAATTCACTGTTGAAAGTGTAAAATTTAATTAATTATATATAACTTTATTAAAAAATTACTTAACTGCAGCTTACCAAATTAGAAACTATCAAATCAACGATATTAAAAAATCGTAGGAAGATCAATAAGATAGTTGTTAATAGATTAGTAAACATATTAGAACAGCGCCAGCTAACACCTTATTTCATCCCGAATTCTTTTTTATATCTGGCAGGGGTTACGTTGGTAATCTGTTTAAATATCCTAGAAAAATGGTATCTATCGGCAAACCCTGTTTGCAAGGCCACTTCGTCAATGGACAAATTGGAGTGATGCAATAAAACACAAGCTTTATCAATACGCTTTGTTTTTACATATTTTTGAGGTGGCATTTTTATCTCTTCTGCAAATAAACGAGTAAATGCATTTGTGGCCATACGTGCAACACTGCCAAGAACCGGATTCTCTAAATCGCCGTCTAAATTATTTTCTACATAAGTTAATACCTTAAGTATACGATAATCTTTAGAAATAATATCCCAGCTTTTTTCAGGAATTTCTGCTAATAAATCACTAATCAAAGATTGGATGGTTAAACTGGAATGAAAACTAAAGCGTGTATTTTCATAATTAAGATATCGTTTAATAAGCAACAGTTTTTCCTTCAAATGATCTGTTAAATTATATATAAAAACACCTGGTGCAATATTATCATAAGGCATCCCAATATTAAAATGGATAAATAAATGCAATATACATTGTTCTATAACCAAACTTTCTTCAGAGACTCCCGAATTCACTCTCCCACCCTTTAATATATAGCCTGTATCGGGTATGATATGATCATATAAACGGGTAGCAAAAGAAGTATTGGGAGCGATCATCACAATCTTATCCGGAGTTAACGAATATTCTCTCCCTTCGTAAAGAATAACAGCACCTTGGTAACTATTATGATATATACGCCAATAGGGAAATGAAAGTTCTTTAAATTCCCATTGCTGCAACCACCAATAACGACAACAATGTAATTGTAAATTATAGCTGGGAAAAAGCTGACGTACATCTGAAGGATCGCCTTTATCGGGCACTTTATAATCAAGTTGCATAGACACTATGTTTAAAACAGATACAAATTTACAAAAAGTAAACATTTTTTAAACGTTAAAGTATGTACAAATTTGTATGGAAGTTAAAATCAAGATTTATCAATCAAATAATATTAAATAAAAATAAAATGGCTAACAGATTAATTGGAGATTTACCGAAGGTAGGAATCAGACCGGTAATCGATGGTAGAGAAAATGGAGTGAGAGAATCATTGGAAGATCAGGTAATGGATCTTGCCAAAGCAGCGGCTAAATTTATTGGAGAGAATTTACGTTTCCCCAGTGGAGAAAAGGTAGAGTGTGTTATTGCTGACACATGCATCGGTGGAGTTGCGGAGGCTGCTATGTGTGCAAACAAATTTAAAAAAGAAGGTGTTGGCGTATCACTAACAGTTACCCCTTGCTGGTGTTATGGTACTGAAGTAATGGATACTGATCCTTTAATGCCTAAGGCCGTTTGGGGATTTAATGGTACTGAACGCCCAGGTGCAGTATACCTGGCTGCAGCATTAGCCGGATATACACAAAAAGGCTTGCCTACATTTGGTATTTATGGTCGCGACGTTCAGGACGCCGGAGACACTTCAATTCCAGCTGATGTTCAGGAAAAATTATTACGTTTCGTAAAATCAGCCCTTGCGGTTGCTCAAATGAACGGTAAATCATACTTATCTATTGGATACAGTTCAATGGGTATAGCCGGATCTATGGTTGACTCTAACTTCTTTCAGGATTATTTAGGTATTCGCACTGAGTTTGTTGAGTCGGTAGAGATATTGCGTAGAATAGACGAAAGCATTTACGATGAAGAAGAATTCCAAAAAGCTCTAGCCTGGACCAAGGAAAACTGTAAAGAAGGAACAGACAGAAACAAACCTGAAAATCAAGCAGATGCTGATCGCAAATCAGCGGAATGGGAAACCGTTATTAAAATGACCTTGATTTGCCGTGATATGATGATCGGTAACCAAAAAGTAATAGATAAGGGCTACCGCGAAGAAGGATTGGGAAGAAATGCTATTTTAGGTGGTTTCCAGGGGCAACGTCAATGGACAGATTACAAACCTAATGCTGATTTTACAGAGGCAATCTTAAACTCTTCATTCGACTGGAATGGTATTCGCCAGGCTTTTGTTTTTGCTACAGAAAATGACAGTTTAAATAGTGTGTCTATGTTATTTGGACACTTATTAAGCAATACCTCACAGATCTTTTCTGACGTAAGAACTTATTGGAGTCCCGATGCGGTAAAACGTGTTACCGGTAAAGAACTTTCTGGATTGGCTAAAAACGGTATTATTCACTTAATTAATTCTGGATCGACTACACTGGATGCTACTGCACAACAAAAGGATGCAGAAGGCAAACCAGCTATGAAACCATTCTGGGAAATCAGTAAAGAGGAAGCACAAAAATGTTTAGATCATACTGATTGGCCACCAGCTAACAGCGAGTATTTCCGTGGTGGTGGTTTTTCGTCTCACTTTAAAACCAATGGTGAAATGCCTGTAACCATGTGTCGTGTAAACATGGTAAAAGGAATGGGGCCTGTACTACAAATTGCTGAAGGATGGACTGTTGAGCTACCTGAAGACATTCATAGTATTCTGGATATCAGAACTGATCCTACATGGCCAACAACCTGGTTTGTACCTAAAATATCTGGCAAAGGTGCTTTTAAAGATGTATATAGCGTAATGGCCAACTGGGGAGCTAACCACGGGGCAATCAGTTACGGACATATAGGAGCTGATTTAATTACCTTAGCATCGATGTTACGCATTCCTGTGAACATGCATAATGTTAGTGAAGATGATATCTTCCGTCCAAGTGCTTGGTCTGCCTTTGGCGAAGACAAAGAAGGATCTGATTACAGAGCATGTGCTACCTACGGACCGCTTTATGGAAAAAATAGTTGATTATAACATGATAGATTAAAATTATTGGCAGGCAAAAAAAGTTGTATATATTTTTGCCTGCCAATCCATCTTGCTAAAATAGCAGCCTACTTTGATACTGTTATAGAAGTGAAAAAAGAAACAAAATGACTCAGAAAGATATAGCTATTGTTTTCGACTGCGGAGCTACCAATGTAAGAGTAATTGCCATGGATAAGGAAGGGCATATTTTAGCGTCTCATGCAATGCCTAACGAAACCGATGAAGACCCTTATTACCCCGGAGGAAGAATTTGGGATTTAGATAAGCTATGGGGTAAATTATGCAAGGCTGCCGCTGAGGTTACTGCTCAAATTGATATTGATCGTATTGCGGGCACTACCGTAACTACTTTTGGTGTTGACGGAGCTTTTACAGATGAAAAAGGAGAAATTCTTTATCCTGTTATCTCCTGGCAATGTCAGCGCACAGCGCCAATAATGAACAATATTGAGCAATATATTCCCTTAAAAAAGTTATATAAAATCAGTGGTGTTTATCCTTATGCCTTCAATACAATCAATAAGATGATATGGTTTAAGGAAAACAGACCCGATATTATAGAAAAAGCACACCGCTTTTTATTTATCCCTTCGCTTATCATCAACAAACTATCCGGAGCCCTACAGAATGACTCAACCATGATGGGAACAGCTATGATGGCCAATTTAGCTCAGCGTACATTCTCCGATGAAATACTCGCTACACTAGGGCTATCTGCTGACTTATTTGGTCAGCCACTGAATCCTGGAGAGCAAGCCGGAACAGTACATGCTCAAGCCTCTGAAATAACAGGAATTCCAGAAGGCACTCCTGCATTTTTAAGCGGTCATGATACACAATTTGCTATCTTTGGCTCC
>JBFHKL010000021.1:0-26008 GCA_041595375.1 Saccharicrinis sp. | reverse complement strand
AGAAATCAAATTTCGAAGAAGCTTTCCCCTTGAAGGTATAATACTCAATCCCGAATTTTCCAATCATTCCTGTGTAATATCCATTTTCCCTTAATAGTTCGGGGTAACTCTTTTTCCATTGCTGGTCTGTTATTTTGTAAGAAGTGGTAAAGCCCACTCCGCTCATACGTTCATTCATTCCTGTAAACATAGCTACCCTACTCGGTGCACATATGGGCTCTGCAACATAGGTGTTGGAGAAGCGAACGCCTTGATCTATCAGTTTGTCGACATTAGGCGATTGGATGATTGGATGACCCATAGCTCCAAAAGTATTGTCTTTTTGGTCGTCTGAGAGAAGAAAGATAATATTAGGTTTCTCCTCTTTTTTTACACAGCTCATTGTGCCAATAAAAAGTATTGCTATAAAAAGATATTTTATCATGAGTTTTAAATTTAGTCTATTATTCTGATCAATTTTTATTTCGATAAGCTTTTAATTGTTCGGGATTTTTCACTCTTGCTTCCTTGTTCATAAATAAATCTTCGTGTATAAGCCAGGTGATTGTATCCCATTCGGCTCCTTCAGTCCAAAGAGGGGAGATCATACCTGATTCCCAGGTTTTTAATTCGTCTTTAAGTTGATTGGAAATAGAGTCTTCAGGTCCCTCTAGGTTGTTTGTTTCCCCGGGGTCTTCCTCAAGCTGATATAAACGATAACCCAGACGTTCAACTCGGATAAGTTTATAATCACCATCTCTTACGGCAGCCATTTTATCTTTTCGCCAAAATAACTGGTTGTGTGGTTCATTTTGTTGTTCATCAGTTACAAAGGGAATTAAACTCACTCCGTCGATTGGGTTTGTCTGCTTATCGTCTGATATTCCGGCTACGTCGATGCAGGTTGCATAAATATCCAGGGAAGAGCTTAGTCCATCGTACTGCTGAGGTTTAATTTTTGCTGGCCATGACATGACAAAAGGCACACGAATACCACCTTCAAATTTATTCCCTTTAAATCCTTTTAAAGGGAAGTTGGATGATTGATTATTGTGTGCTCCTCCATTATCGCTTAGGAAGAAAATAAGGGTGTTATCCAATATATTTTCTTTTTTAAGTGTATGGATAATCGATCCAATGGCTCTGTCTAGTGCCCAGGTCATAGCTGCTAATTCCTTACGCGGATGATCTTTGAATAAGGCCAGATCTTCCTGAGTATATTCCATAGGGGTGTGTACGGCATTTGGTGCCCAGTACATAAAGAATGGCTTATCTTTATTGATCTCTATAAAATCAACAGCTTTTTCGCCTAGTTTATCTGTCAGATATCCATCAAAAGTAACAAAGGAATCATTCTCTCTTATGCTATGAGAGTGACCTGGTTTGTCCATGGATGCATTAGGGAAATAACTGCGTCCACCCGACAGAAAGCCCCAGAAATAGTCAAAACCTCTATCGTTGGGCTTATATCCTTGCGCTGAACCGAGATGCCATTTGCCAAAAGCAGCCGTAGTATATCCTGCTGATTTCATCGCATCAGCAAGTGTTTTCTGGTTTAAATCCACCCCATCTTTATCTTCAGGATTACACTCAAAACCAAAACGTTGTTGGTATTTTCCGGTTAAGATACCTGCTCTGGAAGGGCCACAAACAGAGGCAGATACATGAGCGTCGGTAAATATAATGCCGTTGGCCGCTAAATGATCAATATTTGGTGTTTTTAAATCCTGGCTTCCCGCAAATCCAAAGTCGGCGTAACCTGCATCGTCACAAAGCAGTACAATAATGTTTGGCTTATTGTTTTTAGTATTACTGCAGCCCGATAAAAGAACCATAAAAGTAAAAAGGCAAATATATTTTATAGTATCATTCATACCTATAGTGTTGTATTATATTGTAAAAAGATAAAGTCTGCCGGATTATCTATATTAACCTTAATTTCTCCATCTTTATTTGTTGCTTGCATAAATATTTCTCCTGTTTCTAAATCAGTGAGTTTTACTTTACTGTTTTTTATAAAGCGTAATGCTATTTGGTTTTCTTTTTGCTTATTGTTTAATTCTCTGAAAATCATTAAAAATCCGTTGTCCTTATCTGCATTATACCATTGAAAACCTGTCCAGCTTGCATTGTTTGGCTCCTCCCCAATAGGAAATACATAACTATTATACATTTCATGTCTGTACTTTTTGTAGATGTTCAGAAGTGGTTTGATTTGATCTTTGGCCTGCTTCGTATAATTATGCGTTTCTTGAAAAAACAATGGCGTTCCAACCAAACCAATGGCTACCGCATAGGGGTGCTTGTGTAAATGGGCATCGCTAAGTCTTGGAGTGGTCATCTCGATGTTTTGAATGGTGGTTTGAAATTTATTGATATTGGTGTATTTGGCCACCTGCCAGATGTCACGAAGAACCAGATGGGGGATATATACCACATTGTCAGGTTGATCTGGCTTGCGGTTTTCCAGATAAATGCATCCGTATTCGCGAGCCCAGAAATAACCAAAACGAGGAGCATTTTCGGTTAAATCCCAGTTTACTCTTACCTTATGATCGGTATATTTAATGAAATTACGTATTTTATTGCTTAGTTTTTCCATGTTTTGATGACTACCTAAATTGGCAAAATCAAGTTTGTAGCTTACAAAATGGGCATTGTCATAGTTTGTCTTTAGAGCTTCGTAAGTTACCGGCATAGCGGCTGCCCAGAGACCCAGTTTAACTCCCGTTTCTTTTGATTTGGCTACTATATTTTTCCATCCTTCGGGATACCAGTCAGAGCGAGGAACCCATTCTTTTGTTTGCCAGCCATCGTCAATTTGCTGTATGTCAATTCCTAATTCAGCTTGCGTTTCTAATTCTAGTAAAATGTTTTTTTCTTTTGAAGCTTCTTGATTGCGTCCTGAGCCCCAGGTATTGGCCTGAATATATATGTCTCTTTCAGGATCAATGGGATATCTCAGGCGGTCAAATTGTTTTAAAGCTAATTCAAAACCATCCTGACCATTTGTATAGGCTATACACCATGAAGCCCAGCACCATTGATATTGGTCTGCTGATATATCTGCAGGGAATAGTGATGTTCCTGTATTTTGGACACCATCTTCGTCCACTATAAATTCACCGGTATCCACACCATATTGGTTGGCGCATTTATGCGATTCTTTCACCATAGCAAGGCCATTACCCTCTTTTTCTAAGCGTATGATGTTTGACCAGTTTATGTTTTCTGATTCCGATAAATCAGCATCAAAAGATATTTCTTTTAGTATTGGCGTTTCAGGCCGATTGCGATGTTGGGTGTCATTATAATAAGCTATATGTGTTCGCGAGCAATCCTGCGTTGTGTATGGCATATAATCTACCCGACCACTGGCAATTTTTTTATCGCCCTGTATAGCTTCCCCACAATCCATATATCCTACTAAGGTGTAGTTTGCAGGTGCTTGATTTTCAAGAGTAGAGACACGTTCTTCTAGGCCATTTGTAATCTCTAAATTTCGTGTGCCTTCTTCAAATATAAATATCTCAGATACCTGAGCGTATGCTCCTTTTATGTTGTCTATAAAAATACGACAGGTGCCATCTATTAATGTTTGTTGCGGTAATTCAATAGTTTTTGTTTCAAATAAGTTAGATGGACTAAGTTGAGGTAATCTGGCGTTCGAAATAACTAGTCTGTCAGTTTCTCCATCAACACTGGTAATTCTAACATTTTGCGTCAAATTATTTTGTTCAAAATCAGACCAGGTGAAACCAATTTTGTATTTTTTATGATCATTAAAACCTTTAGCGTGGATCTGTATAGAATGGTTATCCTCCAAAGTGGTAGTTATATACCTTGGAGCCAATGCTCCTGCTGCATAGTTGTTTTTGTTTTTTCCTGAAATAACATCAAAAACAATATCTTCCCGGTTTTTGATCTTCGGATTTTTAATATATTTCATAGCCTTACCCTTGATGTAAAGTTGAGTTCTGATTCCACTTGCATTAGGATATGCCCAGATTACGTATTTTACAGCGCTTTCTACATCAGGGTATTCAAATTCGGCTACTATTTCAATATGGTCAGAGGTAAAACCATTATCGTTTGCTTTATGGGCACTTAAGTTAACTAATTTCCCTCTGGTATTTGTATCTATCAGACCATAGTATGACCAATCTGCTTTTAATTTGCAATTTGTGCTACTGGAATATTCTCCAGTAGTTAGATTTTTAAATTCGCTGGTTACAAATCCTGCTTCCGTTAATTGCCAGGTGCGCTCTACTTTTCCAGTTGAAACAATAAGCCTATTGTTTTGGGTAAGAACAAAGGCATTATCAAGCGTGTAATTAATCCGAGGAAGTTGATTACATGAACACAGCGTGAAAATAAAAAGAGTTACTATAACTATTAATTTACTCATATGGTAATCGTAAGTATTTCCGATGTCTTTAATCTTGGTTATCATATAAGCTTAAAGCTAATTTAGAATAATAGGTTAAAATCGCTTATGAGGATAAATATCTAATAATTTTAACTACTGGGGTGGTAATATTAATTCAAAACAATTTTGATTTTCATTTTGCATGAATATTTAAAAGATTTGAATGATTTATTATATCCAATTGTTCCTCGCTTTGTTTTTATGGCTGAATGATTTAAGATGGTTTAGAAGTCCTTTTGCTATTAGCTTAATTATTACCGAATATCGAATGATTACTTAACTATTATGATTGATAATGTAAAATAGAATAGCATGAAATTCGGTATTTTGTAGGATGTTTAATTCAAAAAAATAAGTTATGAAAATTATTTCTACTTTATTATTATTAACAAGTATATGTACATATACTTTTGCACAAACAACAGCAGATGTTGCTTCTTCTTTAAATGCTCAGGTGTTTTTGGATTTTGAAGATGGTATAGTGATACCTTCTGATGTATCTGGGGTTAGTGTTTCAAACGGTTCAGCCGATGTACAAGTTAAAATTGACGGTTCATTTACAACCGTTTCTGCTGTAGACAATGAATTACTTACCGATGAGGGTGAGAATGTGTATTTCATGGATTATGATGGGTATATCAAATTTGATGAAAGTATTCTTAATAGTAGTAGTTTTTCATTAGCCATGGATTATAAATGGTCTACTAATGCAGTTTGGTATACAGGAATTTTAAGTATAGTAGGTTATGACTTAAATGATGCTGATGAAGGAGATGAAGGAGCGGCTGATTATGAAAGCAAGCAATTACTATTTAAAAATTCATATAGTGGTATTATTGATGGTTTCAATCTTAATGTAACTACTGATTTAGTTGAAAATACTTATTGCCATGTGGTATTTACATATGCTGAAAGTATTGTTAAGCTCTATATTAATGGTGTTTATATGGCAGAATCGTCTCAAAGTCAGGTGATTGATCTGTGGTCTGATGTGTCTTTGTATTTAGGTACAAAATTAACAGTTGATTCTGATGGGGCTATTTCTCCTCAATTGGACGGCTCAGGAAATAGTAAAAACCAACAACAGTATGTTGATAATATTGCTCTATTCGATTATGAATTATCAGCAGAAGAGGTATCAGCTATTTATGCAGGTACTACAACTATTACAGATATTGAAGACGAAGTTAAAATGTCTGATGTTGAAATTTATCCTAATCCAGTAAGTGATGTATTGTATGTTAGCTCAGATGATGTGAGTTTTGTGGAGATTTATAATCTTGGTGGTGTTAAAGTAGTTGCTACTAGCGAAGTAATGACTGGGATATCATTAAGTGGTTTGTCCAATGGTGTTTATATGGTTAAATGTTTAAATACAAGTGGAGAAGTTATATCTATTCAAAAAGTAGTAAAAAAATAAATGGGAATTTAGTTTGTTAAAACTATTTTTTAATAGTTTGATTTGAGGATGATTTTTTACTAGTCATCCTCTTTTTTTGTCTTTTACCTCTTCGTGTTATACCTTTTTGAAAATACATTGTGCTTTAGTAAATGTGGGTATACCCGTAAAAGGTGATAATAAGTAATACTGATGGGCCGATGATCCTATCTTCTGTTGCTTACAAATCGATATTATCTGAGTACATTCTATTCTGGTTAATAATAAGCAATACCTAATATGAAACAGTTATTTAGAACCTATTGATTTCAAATACAGAAACCCCATATGTCTCATTGATTGAGGCATATGGGGTTTTTCTTGTAGTCCTTATTAGATTGTTTTTATGTCTTATTTATCAAGCTAATATAAGTTTGTTTTACTATAAATAACAACAAACCTTAGCGCTTGTGCTAACCAATGTTCCATCTAATTGCTTATAACTTACGGTATAGATATAGATACCATTTTCCCGGTTATCAGGACTCCAGCCTGTTTCTATATCATTAGATGTGAAAATAAGTTTTCCTGTTATACTATATACTTTAAGCCGGTAATCAGTAAGGCCTTCTATCGTATTAAAGGGTTTTAGTTCTGTTCCTGATGTCTTTAATAAGCTTGGAAAGTTTAATGTAGAAGTCAATTCAGCGATATTGTCTATACTTGTTGAAACGAGTGTATTTAAAGCCACTCCTTTTTCCGTATCAGTAAATTTAAACTGCACAGTATTGTCTTCTGTACTTGAAGAAACCATACATACCTCACCTTCTGAGTTGATTTGTAAACGAGGTAAATCCGAAGATAGGTTAGTTATATAATAAGTGCTGTCAGTTACTTGGGTTAAGGCCCATTTGGTCCAGCCTCCGGTTGAGGTTCTGGATTGCATATCGGCATAGGCTGATTCGTCTGTTCTTATCCGAGGAGCTGATGAACCTCCAATACAATCGATATAATAATAACCATCGGTAGAGCTTTCTGTTATAGTCCATTGTTCATGATATTCCATGCTTGAGGTAGAGGTAGTATAGGCATCCTCACTTCCATCTGCGCCTAGTCGTACATTCCAAGCCGGACAATCAATATAGTAACGGGCATTTTCATCAGGGAATGTAGCTTCGATATTATTTACTGTGACCGTAAAGTTTTTTGAGGCACCACAACCTGCATCGTCAATTAATGTGACTTGATAATCACCTTCATATTCCTCATAAATATCTGAAATAGTAATTTCGCGCGATGTAGATACATAATCATTTGGCCCGTTCCATGTCCAGGATTCTACTGTAGAAGAAGTGGAAGGACCGATCTCTAATGAGCTTCCTTCATCTATACTGATAGAAGTATCACTTAACCAAGATACTTCATCAATGCGATAATACGGGGTAATAGAGGGGGATGATGCACAATCTATACCTACAGTTATAATAAAATGATTTACGTACCCTTCAGAACTCGTATAGGAGGCGATGTAATCTCCTGCATTAGTCGACGAAAAATCTGATAGGGTAATTTCGCGTGTATCGCCACTGAAATTATTGGGGCCAGTCCAGCTCCAGGAGCCATCATCAGGTAAAGGAGCTAAGTCTAACGAGCTTCCTTCGCTAACAAGTGCTGTTGTGCCTTGAGCCCAACCGTCTGAATCAATTTGATAATAGGAAGTTAAAGTGGGTATACTATCCAGGTATATCTCCATGAGTTCTCTTCCTGAGTTGCTTATGGCTCCATTGCTCAAATCGACCGTATTCCATATGTTATACATCACTAAACCATCTACTTCTTCTGCGATGGCGACTTCGAGGCGAGATCCGGTATTGTATTTATCGTTATGGTTTACTTCTGAATCCCATACCGGGATGTCTGAATCATCAGCCAGATCAATAAAATCTTGCCAGTCTTCATGGTCAAATCCTAAATTATGGGTGGCTGCGATGCTTATGTAGTTTAAGATAGTGGTTTCTTCTAAAACTCTTGTGCTTGCAGGAATACCCCATGCACATGGACCAATGAGTTCCGCGCCATTTACATTTCCATATAAACTGGAATAAATTGTGTTCATTTGGTCTGTACTCCAGGCTGCGTCAGGCGATCCGTCTTCGTTAAAAGGGTTGATCCATTTACAAGGATAAGTAGTGGCAAAATCTTTAATTCGTTCGATTAAAGTGTTGGTCGCATCGTCATCATTCAGTACCGAAGTTAAGTCTCCATTTAAAATGCCATTAGCAATTCGCTGCCCCCCACTTGATTGAGCAGGGTTAGCAAAAATCAGAAAGCCCTCGGCGACAGCCTGATTATAAAAATACTGATACATATCTTCATCAGGATTGACTCCATCTGCAAAAATAGGGATGCGTATGCCATTTACTCCGAGGTTTTTCATTCCCTGGATTAAATAATCAGCTTGTTCCTCTGTTGTAATTTTATCCTGTATAAATGCTTGTTTCACATCTCCCACCACATAGGTCATATCATTGGTATATATGGTACTCTGTGCATTCAATGTGAACAATAGCATGAATACATAAATGGTTAAAATAGATCGTTTCATTGTAGATCGTTTCATTGTAGATTTTTTTAAAGATGTATTTTTTTCTCAGTTAACTTATCTAAATATTCGTGTTGGGTTTATTGAGTATGATTATCAGAGTTTTAGTGCTTCTGTTTGTTATATTGACTTTCCTGATGTAGTCATACTCAAGATATTAGTGTATTGATAAGGCCTATTTTTGTTTTTTTCGCCTTTCTAAAGCCACTTTTCTGGTTTTTAAAGGGAAATCAGCATGCTCTGTTCTGGCATTTTTTAATAAATCAAGCATCTCTTTTAATTTTTCAGGTTCCTTTAATGCCAGATTCTTAGACTCAGATAAGTCATAGGAAAGATTATATAACTCAGGTTCCTTTTCCAGATTCCAGACTAATTTCCAATTACCCTGCCTGATGGCCTGAATTGGTCCTTGCAGTTCGTTAAATTCCCAGTATAAATAAGGGTGTTTTTTCTGGTCTTCGCTGTTGCCCATTAATTCATTCACAAATGAGATACCATTAATGTCTTTATTAGTAGGTTCAACTCCGGCTAATTCGCAGGCTGTAGGCAGAAAATCCCAAAAGGCTGAAATGTGTGTGCTTGTAGAGCCAGGCTTAATTTTTGCGGGATATCGGGCTATAAAAGGTATACGTATTCCTCCTTCGTAGAGTTCACGTTTTCCGCCGCGTAAATCTCCGTTGCTATTTATAAATCTATCTTTCTTTTCGTATTCAGGACCATTGTCACTGGTGAAAAAAACGATGGTATTTTCATCTATGCCTAACTCTTTTAACTTATCAAAAAGTCTACCCATGTCTCTATCCATACGCGAAACCATTCCAGCATAGGTTGTATTTCCTTCTTCATCATTTTTGTAATGTCCCTTGGTATTCATTTTACGCTCAGGCCATCCCAAGTTTTGATAAGGCTTTTTTGATTCTTCAGGAACAGTTAATTCCAGATGAGGAATTGTGAGGGCCAGATATAGAAAAAATGGTTGATCCTTTTCCCTCTCTACATAATCTAAGGCTTCGTTCACAAATACATCATGGGTGTATTTACCTTGTTTAAGCGCAAAATCATTTCCTTCAAGGATGTATGGTTTATTGTTAAGATATAGGGTATCCCAATAGTAATGATGCGCATCACCATGTCTCTTGTATCCTAAAAAATAATCGAAACCATGTTCTGATGGGAAATTATCATTAGTATTGCCTTCAGAAAGCCCCCATTTTCCTATGATGGCCGTTTGGTAACCGGCTCGCTTGAGTTCATTGGCTACCGTAATTTCATGCTTTCTTAAATTAACTGGTTTCCCGCTTTCGGTCCAAACAGGATTCCCTCTTACTGAGGCATGTCCCTGATCGTATCCGGTTAATAAGCTGGCTCGCGAAGGCATACAAACAGTAGATCCCGAATAATGATCGGTAAACCGAATTCCTTCGTTAGCCATTTTATCCAGATTTGGGGTGTTAATTTTTGTTTGTCCATAACATCCTAAATCACCATATCCCATATCGTCGGCCATGACAAATATGATGTTGGGTTTGCTTGTTTGTTCTTCTTTTTGAGGCTTACAACTGTAGGTAATAAATATGGCCATACAGAGTAATAAATGATATGTTTTCATATGTTTAAAAATTAGCAAAACTTCCCTAACCAGTGCAAATTTCAATCATACACCTCTCGATTAGGCGGGATAGTTTGTGTGTGCAATTATTTGCTCTGGCCATGCCAGTTTCATATTTTATTAGTTTTATGAAGTAAGACCCATAAGAAAGATTTATTTACAGGCTTTACATTAATCTTTTTTATCTTATTCTTGAGTGTTGATAGGTCTGTGGTGATCGATGCTTGTGTGTAGTTTGGTAGAAAAAAGAAGTGAGAGCATATAGTCTCACCTCTTTTTATTCTTTATGAAGGTTGCTTGATTTTGTTTTTTTCTAAATCAAGTAGCATTTGTTTTACGAGTTCTTTATTTTCTTCTGCAATATTTTGTTGTTGGCTCAGGTCGTTTTTTAGGTTATACAATTGAGCCTGCTCGCTATTGCCAGATTCTATATTTACATTTTTGAAAATAGAAGGGCCTTTGTAGGGTGGTATAAATAGCCAATCCTTTTTTCGATAAGCAAGACGTGAATTGGCTTCTAATACTAGGTCTTCGCGTCCTTTTTCAGTAGAACTCATTAAGGCTTTGAGTACATCCTGACTGTCATTGTCTGTTTGTGTGGTTTGAAGTAGTTTTTCGAGTGATGCCATTAAATCTATCTGACAGATTAACTCATCTGAAACACCGGGTTCAATGGTTCCTTTCCAATAGGTGATAAAAGGTATTCGGGTACCTGCCTCAAACAGGCTGTATTTACCTCCTTTTAAACCACCTGTAGGTGTATGTTTACCCAATTTTTCAACTGCTTCATCGTAATAGCCATCATTTAATACAGGGCCATTGTCACTTGAGAATACGATTAAAGTATTGTCAAGTAGTTGGTCTTTATCGAGTGTTTTTATTAGTTCGCCAATGCACCAGTCGGCTTCTAAAATGACATCACCACGAGGTCCCATACCTGATTGACCTTTGAAACGCTCACTGGGAGTGCGTGGCACATGGGGCTGCTGCATGGCATAGTATAAAAAGAAAGTGGAGTCTTTGTGTTGCTGAATAAACTCCTTTACCTTATTTAAAAAGTGATCGGCCATTTGCTGATCATTCCAGCGTGCTTTTTCGCCACCTTTCATAAATCCTATACGGCCAATGCCGTTAATGACAGCATTGTTATGACCATGATGCCATTTCATTTCAACAAGCTCGGGATTGTCTTTAGCATTAGGTTCTCCTTCGAATTTCTTTTTATAGTTTACTTCAATAGGATCATCAGCATCAAGACCTACAACGGTGCCATTTTCGATATATACTGTTGGTACACGATCTTGTGTGGCGGCCATTATGTGCGCATAATCAAAGCCTAGCTCATTGGGGCCGGGTGATATATGCTTATTCCAGTTTACATGGCCATTGCCAATGCCTAAATGCCATTTGCCAATTATTCCGGTGTAATAACCATTATTCCTAAGCATTTGAGGCAATGTTTTTTGATGGGTATCAATAAGTAAAGGGGCATCGCCACTAAGTATTTTGGCGTTTTTATTTCTCCAGGGATATTCTCCTGTTAAAAGAGCGTACCTACTTGGTGTGCAGGTTGCTGACGATGAATGTGCATCGGTAAATCGTATGCCGCCATTGGCCAGTTTATCTATGTTAGGTGTGTTGATTTCTGTGGCACCATAACAGCTTAAATCGCCGTAACCCAGATCATCCAAATAGATAACAATAATATTAGGTTTTGTTTCTTTCTGATTTGTTGTTTTAGTCGTACAACTAAGAACAGCTATAGTCAACAAACTTAGTAAAATAAGGTGTTTTTTCATTTTTTTCAATTGTTTTAATCAACCTGTAATAAATAGATGTTTGGTGCACTTTGCCCAGTTGTTCGTAATTCTATATAATTAGCACCTGCCTCTAAATTTTGAGTGGTAGCTACTTGTTTCCACTGAGAATTCCATGTGTTTCCGGCTTTAAAATTTAAAGTGCTTACTTTTTTTCCATTGATATATAAATCCATAGGGCGTGATGACTGGTTGTCTTTGCTGGCATAGTTAAATATCAAATGGAACGCAGCTGCACTACCATCATTTTCCTGATACCAGGTAATTTTACCTTCTTGTCCATGAAAATCGAGGTATTTGATCTGATCAATTGCTTCAACCGAAGCTCCGGAGAAATCGGCATCAACAGCTCGCATGCCATTTCTGTGTTCTGTTGTACTTTTTTCTTCTATTGTTTTTTTCCAGCATAAGCCTAATCCTTTGTCAAATGTTTCCATCAGAGTAAGAATAGTTGCCCCCTCTTGAACTACAATGGCTTTTACTGTTGTTCCTGGTTCTATGGGAAAAGGTTTAGTATATAATTTACTTGCTGTTGTAGGGTCTTCTCCGTTAAGGGTATAATAAATCTGTAGAGCTGATGAAGGGGAATTACCTTTTAAGGCAATTGTTTTTGCATCGATGCTTACTTGGTTTGAGGTGATAAATTGCTTTTCACCCAGTATTGACGCTGCAGTCAGGCTTACGTCCTGTGCATCATCTGCTATTTTAATAAATGCATTGTTCAAGCCCATAAATGCCTTGCGATGGTTAATGCCTACGTTATGTGAGGTGTCAACCGGGTCTCCGTTTTCCAAAGACAGGATGTGGGCAGATCCGTTGATATGGTAATATATGGTATTTTCACCATAAGGATAAAATACTCCGACAGAGTCGTTTATAGCTGTGGTAATAATTGCCATATTATCTTCTGGGGTATTGGTGATTAGGGAGTCTTTAGTCAGCTGTATGGCTGCCGGATGATGAGCTGTTGTATATTGTGTACTTGTTACTTCCTTGCCCTTTATGTAGCCTTTGGCAATGATAGTTCCTTTTTCCCAGGGTACCATCCATTCGCACTGCATTTCATCCCATTGCTTACCGGGTTTATCTTTACCCAGGGAGCGTCCGTTAATAAAAAGTTCCACTTCATCGCAGTTTGAGTAAACCCATACAGGTATGTTGGTACCTTGCTCCATTGTAGGATGTGTCCAATGAGGTAAGATATGCACCATGGGTCTTGTTGTCCACTGACTCTGATAAAAATAAAATAAATCTTTTTTAAAGCCTGCTACATCCATTGCTCCGCCCATAAATAATCGGAATGGCCATCCTCCATGCACGTAACCAGCTTCGCCATAATAATCAAATCCTGTCCAGCGGAAATGACCACTGAACCAATCCAGGTCACGCATAATTTCCCAGTTTTTACGCGCAGATATGCGCACTGTGGCATTGTCGTACGAGGAGTTAAAATGTTGCTTGCCATTAACCCATTTATCTGAGGAGGCCCATTCGTAATGAAAAATCTCTTTTTCTGTCAAATCCGGCAAATCAAAATGTTGCGTTTTCTTTTGGTTATTGCCATCGCGTAACCAGGTTTTTGTACGGTAATATCCTCTGGTTTGCCAGGTGTGTGGAGCCTCGGTGGAAACAAATGGCTTGTTAGGTCTGGGTTTACTGAAGAATCCTGTTTTTTCACTTCCTCCATTTACTCCAAACACATCCATATATTCCGAAGAGCTATGTCCCGAAGTAACAGGTCTGGTAGAATCCAGTTGATGGCATAATTCCACTAATTCTTTGGCAATAACGCCATGGGTTTCGTTGCCAACACTGTAAATAACAATGGAAGGGTGATTTCTGTTACGGGTTAACCATTCTGTCATGTCAGGTTTCCACCATTCGTTAAAAGCTTGAAAACCATAATCCTGAGGAGCTTTTTTGCCCCAGCCATCAAAAATTTCATCCATTACCATGATGCCCAACTCGTCACATAAATCGTAAAACATCGGAGGGGCGGGGTTATGTGCGGTACGAATGGCATTTACACCCATCTGTTTTAAAAGCGATAGCTTCCAGCGCAATAAGGATTTGGTCCATGCCCCACCAACTGGTCCAGCTTCAAAATGTTCGCTTACCCCCAGTAGTTTTGTTACCTTACCATTGAGCCAAAATCCGCTTTCTGTTTTCCATTCAATGGAGCGGATTCCAAAATTGGTTTCAATCACATCTACTATTTTATTTTTTATAAATAGCTTACTAACTGCATTATATAAAGTAGGGGAGGAAGGGCTCCATAGCTCCGGGTTTTCAAGCGACCATTCCATAGATATTTGGGCCTGATAGTTAGTGTCCCATTTTACCGGCAAGGTTTTCGTTGCTATTTTTTTACCTGTAGCATCAAAAATTGATGTTTCGAGAGTGGCTTTTTGTTTGGAATAATTTCGATTTTCGAGCCTCGTGCTTACCTTGATAGTAGCCTTTTGTTTGCTCACCTGCGGTGTGGTAATATATATCCCATTGGGAGTGATGGATTGATGGTTGGTAATGATTAAATGAACAGGCGCATAAATACCACATGGGTGATACCAGCGTGCTGAAGGCTCTTGTGAATTATCGACACGTACCGCAATAGTATTTTTTCCGGGTTTAAGATATTGTGATATGCTATAACGAAATGAAATATAACCATAGGGTCTTTTTCCCAGATAATGACCATTTATCCATACTTCACTATTCATATAAACACCATCGAACTCGAGTGAGATAAGTTTAGATAACCAATCTTTGGTCACATGAAGGTCTTTTCTGTACCAACCAATACCTCCATCAAAATATCCTCCGTTGGCACTTTGTGATCCATTTTTAGAAATGCCTTTTTCGTAAGACCAGTCATGAGGTATATCAACTTTATGCCAACCACTGTCGTCAAATAGTTCACCAGAGGATGCAGCATTGTCTTCTAATGAAAATTTCCAATCTGATTGTAAATCGATAACTGAGCGTTGCGCTGATAGGATATGGGTAAATATACCAACAATGATTATAATACAAAGTATAGTAGTTTGTTTCATAAAATAAGGTGAGCTAATTATTTATTGTTTTATTTTAAAAATATAAAGAAATCATTTTTTGAATACAAAGCTTAGGGATATTTGTGCGATGAATTTGTTATATTGCGCATGAATAAAAATTCAAACCTTTTGCCCGAAATCTTATAGTGTTATGATAGGATTTATGTAAAGAACTTTATAATATTTGCACAGCTATTTATTTAAGATTTATGGCGTACGTAAGATTGATTAGATGATCAATGAAAAGGTGAAGCCAATTGTATATTTTGAATAAAATAGGGTACCTCATCAAAAAAATATTAAGTATTCTGATAGTGTAATATAAGTTTTTAAAGTAATTTATTGCCTATGCTCTTTAAAGTCAACACAAATACAATCTAAGAATGAAATTCTACCTAACTATTATAGGGTTATTTTGGTCTCTGTTGATGAATGGAGAAATATATAATAACCTTTATTTTGAGCATTTAAATAATAATGATGGTTTAATCTCCGATGAGGTGAACGCCTCACATCAGGACGCCAATGGTTTTATGTGGTTCGCTACTGCAGAAGGAATAGTGAGGTATGATGGCTATGAATTCAGAAGTTATAAAAATAATCCTCATCTGGGATTTTTATATGGAACGCAAATTACCTCTATAAAATCAAGTAAAGAAGGAAGCTTATTTGTTGGAACCAGTAATGGTTTTTATGCTTTTTCCAATCTGATGGAACCCATTTATCAATATGCTAGCAATACCATTGAAGGTAATGTAAACGATATTTTTGTGGCTTCTGATGACAAAATTTATGTTAGCTGTTATAATGGATTTTATATTCTTGATGTTTCCAGTGAAACGATATTAAAAGTAAATGATGCTGTTGTTAAAAGTAATTTCACAGGACAAATTATTGAAGATAAAAACGGTCGTATTTGGGTTGGGAGCTGGGGAAAGGGGCTTTTAAAGTTAAATGAAGACCAAAAATCGTTTACAAAATATGCTTTTTTTACCAATGCAAATAATGGTTCGTCTGACAATAGTATAAAATCTCTTTTGATTGATAGTAATGGCTATATGTGGGTTGGTACATGGGATTGTGGATTGTATGTGTTAGATATATATGCTGCTGAGGAACCCGAGATTATTAAGAAATTTGTACATGATTTGAATAATCCCAATAGTATTCCAGGGAATATTATTCTTAGCATCGAAGAAGATAAGTTTGATGGAATATGGATAGGAACTCCTTATGGTACAGCTGTTATTTGTTATCCTTTTACAAAAAATAGTAAAGTTATTAGGTACGATTATGCCGATGGTCTGGGCAATATATCCAGTAATGTGGTGAAACATATTTATCGAGATCATAACGGTCTTTTATGGTTTGCCACAAAGGGGGGAGGGGTAAATAAACTTTATCTCGAAAGAAACAAATTTGATCATTATATCATTCCAGAACTGGATCCTCAGAAACGTACGCAGGCAGTATATGGTTTTGAAAAAGATGCTCAGGGGAGATTACTGGTTGGCGTATTGAGCCAGGGTTTTTTAGTTTATGATGAGGCTATAAAAGAGTTTAAGCAATTTAGCGAATTTGCTGAATATAAAAACATTAGTAAAAAGGTTGATTTAAATACTGTCACCTCCTTTTTGTGGGATAAAGATTCTGTTTTATGGTTGGGAACACGGTATAATGGTGCCTTGTCTGTGGCGCTTAATACAGGTGAAATTCATGTATTAAATTCATCTACTACCAATGGAAAATTTATTGGCAGAAATGTGAATGTTCAGTTTCTGGATGATAATGGTTCAGTATGGATAGGAACCGAAACAGCGCTGCATCATATTACATATAGAGGAAAAGACAATTCACATATAGTTCAGGTTAAGTTTTTCGATATACAGGATAAACAAATATCTCCCGTAAATATTACTGGCATTGTTAAAGATGTGAGTGGACGGATATTAGTAGCTACTTATTTGAATGGTATATTTGAGTTAAAGAATAGTAATGGGAAGTTTAGTGCTCATAGATGGGCCGGAATAGATATACCTAATAAAATTGTGTCGCTTTTTGAAGATGGTGGCGGTAGAGTTTGGATAGGAACCAAAGGTGCCGGGATTAAATATGTTGATAAAAATACAACAGAAGTGAAGAGCCCTCTGCCTAATGTAAATATTTATGGAGATGTTGTTTATGGTATTGAGCAGGATGATTATGGTAGCGTTTGGTTAACAACCAATAAAGGCCTTTTGAAATTATGGTTTCATCAGGGTGAAGTTAAAACAGAACGCTTCTTGCATCGCGATGGTTTACAAGGAAATATATTTATCCCTCGTTCGATCTATAAAGATGATATGGGGCAGTTGTATATTGGTGGATATAACGGTTTTAATAAGTTTAATCCACTAAAAGTAAATGGAAATTACTCAAAACCTCCTGTTGTAATTACTGATGTTTTTGTTGAAGGGGAACGTGAACCATTTTTTTATAAAAATGATGAGGTACTTAAGCTAAATCACAATAGAAATGATTTTTCAGTTACTTTTTCTGCCCTAGATTATATTTATTCTGAAGCGAATCAGTATGCCTATAAACTTGAAGGGATTGATAATGAATGGAAGTATGTGAGTGCTAAATTTAGGAGTGTAAATTACAGTAATCTGCCTCCGGGAGAATATGTGCTGCAGGTTAAGGGTTCTAATAATCAGGGAATATGGAACGATGATCAATTTAATTTGCCTATAGTTGTGATACCTGCTCCCTATAAAACCTGGTGGGCTATTCTTGGTTATATATTCATTATCATTGGTATAATAACACTAATGTTTTATCAAAGATTAAGATTGGAACGCATCAAGCAAAAGTATCAACTGGAGCTATTAGATAAGGACAAAGCTGAAAAATTGCAGGAATATAAATTGAGGTTTTTTACAAATATTTCACATGAGCTATTGACTCCTCTCTCTATATTGTCTTCGGTAAGCGAAAATAGTATGCTTAAAAAAGTGTATTCCTTGAATGATAATCTGATTATTCAAAGGAATGTAAATAACTTAACCAGGCTGATTCGTCAGTTATTGACTTTCAGAAAAATGGAGTCGGGAAATATGTCCCTAAAGCTGGAACAAGGTAATATTAGTACGTTTGTTATAACCCATGTGCAAGATTTTAAACCTTTGGCAGAAAAACGATCCATGAAGTTTGATATTGATATTACACCAGATATTATGGGTGTTTATGATGCCGAGAAATTAGAAATTGTACTACATAATTTATTATCTAATGCTTTTAAATATACTGAGGATGGAGGGTGTATTTCCTGCTATTTAGGCTGGAATAAGCCCAAAGAGTCTATTGTGCTTGTAGTGAAGGATAAGGGTGAAGGAATTAGTAAGCAGGCTCTGCCTAATTTATTCGATCGTTATAATAGAGGTGATAAAAGAGAAAGTAAAGGAGGCGTTGGTATTGGATTAAATCTGACTAAGAATTTAATAGATAGTCTTCAGGGTAGTATTAGTGTAGAGAGTGAAAAGAATGTAGGCTCTACCTTTACCGTAATATTACCTGTTCTGTCCAACCAATATGTTAATAATGTTGATCATAGCGTTAAGGGTAGTCCTGTTTTTATCGATGGTGAAGATGTGGCCGAGCAGGAAGTAAGGGACGATAACTTGTTTCATGACAAAATCCCCGATGGTAAGTTTACCATTTTAATAGCAGAAGATAATGACGATTTTAGAAGTATATTACAAAATTCATTGAGTGATTATTTTAAAGTCTTAGTAGCAGCAGATGGTAAGGAAGCATTGGAATTGGCGACTGAAAATGATATTGATTTAATTGTTTCAGATGTCATGATGCCTAATATGACAGGTAAAGAGTTGTGTGTTAAGGTAAAATCTGATATTAATCTGAGTCATATCCCGGTTATCCTTTTAACTGCCAAAACAGGAGAGGCAAACAGACTGGCTGGTTATGAAGCTGGGGCAGATGCTTATTTGGAGAAACCTGTCGTTCTGAAACTCTTGATGGTTCGTATTACCAATTTATTGAAATATCGCGAAAAATTTAAACAAAGAGTTAATTCTGACGAGGTTAGCTTGGAACCGGAAAACGTTACCGTTACGCCGCTCGATCAACAATTTATTATTGATGCTAAGTCGCTGGTTGAAAAGAACCTTTCTGACCCTGATTTTACTGTTAAAACAATGGCAGAAGAACTCAATGTGACCAATTCTATGTTATACCGTAAAATAAGAAGTTTAGCTGGCCTTCCGCCTAATGAGTTTATCAGAAGCATTCGTCTTAAAAGAGCCGCACAAATGCTGGCCAACAAGGATTTTACAATTTCAGAGGTGGCCTTTAATTGTGGCTTTAATGATTTAGGATACTTTGGGGTGTGCTTTAAAAAGGTATATGGTAAAACACCAACAGTATTTCAGTTGGATGGAAACGATTAAACCGGAATGAAAGTTGCTGAGCTGTTAGTTTCGGGTTTACTTTTATAGTGCTAAAGTAATAGTCTTGTTCTTTGTATTTAATTTGAAAGGATTAGGTGTAAAAATTAGTCTTTTTTAATTAGGAACAATTAATTTGTCGTGGCAGATCTATCTGGCCATTCATAGAATATATAATCCTATAAAATACTCAATTAGAATTCCTTTAAACCGAATTATGCATTAGAACTTTGCTCTGAGTATGGTCTTCGGTAAAACAAGGCTTTACTGAAACGAGGCATAAAGTGTTCCTCAGAAAGCGGTAGCATCTTTTCCGTAATGGGAAAGGTTCTGGTGAATTGAAGCAAGGGAGTGTTTTATTTTGAAGTATTTTCAACGCAAATTTATTTTCTAATCCATATTGCGGTATAATCATTTGTCTTTATTGCGTTTTATGGGGATACTAACATTAACTAAGTCTCATTTTACTTTCAAAATCTTACTATATAGTGGCTAAAGATAATGAGCTATTTGTGTTCTTTAACATTTGTTGTGTAAATTTTACCTTTTACCTCTTATGTTTTGCCACATTTTTAACCATCCGATTGGAGTTGTAATTATTATTCATTTACATTTGAAGGTTTTTTAACATCTGTTTACGTCCCAATAAATAAATAATGCGATTGAAAAATTCGTTCAAAATATAATTTAAATCATTCATAGGTATTTGTAATCTATTGACAAATAACGCATTAATACATTGATTAATTTATCTCAATATATGCTTGATAAGCTTTAGCTAAAGATCAATTCTATATATAGTTTTGTTAAAAAATGTAACGAAACGTGTTTTAATATTGATTTTTAAACCCAAATAATTGGTTATGCAAAAAATTGGAATGTTTATTTTGTTGTTTCTGATAACTACAGTTGCCTGGGCACAGAAGATTTCTGTACAGGGAGTGGTTGCTGATAGTGAGGGAGTCCTTCCTGGAGCATCAGTAGTAGTTAAAGGAACAGAAACCGGCAATATAGTCGGTACAATTACCGATTTCGATGGTAATTTTAATCTTATTGTTGATCGGGATGCTGTATTAGTAGTCTCTTTTATAGGCTATTTGGTTAAAGAAGTTCCTGTTAACGGACAAACTGTTTTATCTATTCAGTTGGTAAGTGAAACTACTCAATTGGAAGATATTGTGGTAGTAGGTTATGGTACGCAAACCAAAGCTTCTGCTATTGCTTCCATTGCTCAGGCAAAAGGTGATGATATGCTGAAGACAGGTAATGTAACTTCAGTAACGGAATCACTACAAGGTATGCTGCCAGGAGTAACTTCACTGGTAAGTAATGGTAAGCCTGGTGATTCAGATGCTTTGGATATTATGATCCGTGGGGTGTCTTCATGGAGTTCTGATACCGATCCATTAGTTTTGGTGGATGGTGTAGAGCGTGGTATGGACGATGTGGATCCTAATGAAATTGAAACCGTATCTGTGCTTAAGGATGCTTCCGCTACCGCTGTGTTTGGTGTTAAAGGGGGTAATGGTGTTATCTTAATTACTACCAAACGGGGTATTATTTCTGATAAGCCTCAAATTAGCTTTTCAGCTAACTATGGTATTAAAACAGCTATGGTTAAACCTGAATTTACAGATTATGTGACTTCCATGAATATGTGGAATGAAGCATTAATAAACGATGGACAATGGGATTACGTTATACCGGAATCTACTATTAGCGCTTGGGAAAATGCTTATGAAACAGGCTTAGTTGGTACCACTGATGAATTTCCTAACGTGGATTGGTGGGATCAGGTAATTCAACCTGGTTATCAGCAACAGTATAATATTAATGTACGAGGGGGTACTGAGTTTATGAAATATTTTGTCTCCTTAGGTTATTTGAATGATGGTGATATTTTTAAAACCGAAGAAAATGATCTTTTCGACCCTCGATTCTATTATAAGCGTTATAACTGGCGTGCACATTTCGATTTGAATTTGACACCAACAAGTAAGTTAAGCGTTAATTTAGCAGGTAGTTATGCGCATCGTAACTCAGCAGGTTACCGTATAGATGGAAACTCTGAAGATGGATATGGACAATCAGTATTTTTTAGTACGCTCTATGCAGGCGATCAAAACAGTTTCCCAGTAAAGTGGAGTAATGGTACCTGGGGTGCCGACGATACAGGAGCCGGTAATATGGTGGCTATTTTAGATTTAGGTCAACGTATGTATAAGTATTTTGATGGTATGTATGACTTTAAATTTGAGCAAGATCTTGACTTTATTACAAAAGGATTAAACGCTAGTGCATCTTTATCATATACTACAGGTTCTAACTATGAATCAACTATTCAGCGTTATGAAGGCGGTAACTTTGGTACTGAAAACCTGATACGTTACTCTCGTGATTATGATTATTCTACTAAAAATGCAGATGGATCTTATGACTATACAGAAACCAGATGGCCGGATGATGAAACTCAGGATCTGCCTACTTATGCCACATATGACGATATTTTAGCGGATGGATATACCCGTAAAATTTATTATAAGGCGGCATTAAATTATGCACGTTCATTTGGTAATCATAATGTAAGCGGTTTAGCTTTATTTAGCCGTGAAAAGAAAACTATTTTAGAGGATGGTAGCACCAGCACATTCGACTATGAATATCGTTCAGAAGATTGGGTAGGTCGTTTTACCTATAATTATAAAGAACGTTATTTATTTGAAGTGAATGGAGCTTACAATGGTTCTGAGAATTTTGCGCCAGGTAAGCGTTTTGGTTTTTTCCCTTCTGTAACCCTTGGTTATCGTTTGTCGGAAGAGCCATTTATTAAAAACTTAATGGGTGACTATTTAAATAATTTAAAAATACGTTATTCTAAAGGTCAATCAGGTAAAGATGGAAGTGGACAGAGTAGTAGGTTTGCCTATCAGCAAAATTATACTTCCAGCGGAAGTGTAAGTTTTGGCTCTACAAGCTCAACAAGCTACGGACCATTGTATTACGAAGATGGTGTGGCGAATGAAAATGCAACTTGGGAAACATCAACCAAAGAAAATTTAGGTTTTGAATTCATGTTGTTTAATAAATTGTCAGGTAACGTTGATTTGTTTAGAGAAAAACGTACTGATATTTTAATGGATGTTTGGTCGCCTTTATGGTATAATACCGATGATGCTACAGGTAATGTGGGTGAAACAAAAAATCATGGTTATGAGATTGAATTAAGTTGGAACCAGAAAATTACTTCTGATTTAAGAATTACCCTTGGTGGTACCTACTCCATGAGTGAGAACAGAATGGTTGAAAGAGGTGATGGGGTATATGAAGAAGAGTATTTGAAGTATGCAGGTAAACCTATTGGTTATTCAGAGGCATACTATATTCTGGGGTCTTATAATAGTATAGATGATGTGTATAATTTTACAACTCCTGAAAGTGCTGCTAATCAGTCTTACATGGTTATTGGTGATTATATCTATGCCGATTATAATGCCGATGGTGTTATCGATGATCAGGATATGGTTCCTATCGATTCCTATACAAAACCCTTAAAAAACTATTCATTTAGTCTGGCAGCTCAATATAAGGGCTGGTCGTTAAATGCTAAGTTTTATGGTGTATATGATGTATATAAAAAAGCAGCTTCTGCTTTAATATATGCCAATAACTCCGGTAAGAATGGTATATACAAAACAACTACAGATGTGGCAGCTGCATGGTACGAAGGAACATCTGCTTCTGCTTTGCATTCTGATTATGGTAGCTATAGTAAGCAAACAAGTACATTTACTTATCAGAATTGTTCTTACCTACGTCTTAAAAATATAGAGCTAAGCTATAAGTTTAGTAAAAAGGTTACTGATCAATTAAAAATTGGTTCCCTTCAGGTGTATACTAATGGAGCTAATTTAATAACCTGGTCTGATTTTAATGAAAACATTGACCCTGAGCAATCAGGTACCAGTGTATATCCAATGGTTAAGCGTTTTAATTTTGGTGTTAGAGCCTCTTTTTAAATAGTTTATGATGAAGAAAATATTTTATAATATAGTAATCCTCTTAATGTCTGTCACTTTATTTTCTTGTGAAGACTATTTGGATATCTCTCCTGACTTGGAGATTGATGAAGATGATGTGTTCGACTCATATGATAATGCTCAAGGGTATTTAGACAATTGCTACAATGCCTTAACTGATCATTCGCGTTGGGATGGACAAAAGATACAACGACCTCATGTCGCAGCTATATCTGATGAGGCTGATTTAACCTATACATGGAGCCCCATATATAATATAATGAATCCAGGGCAATGGCTCGATCAGGAATCATCCTGTGAAGTAGGTTACACCGATTCTAATACAGGTACTTATCAAGGTCGTGTGGTGGCCAATGCTTTTTATTGTTTACGTATAGCCAATAAATTATTGGAAAATGTACCCGATATGGACATTACACAGGATGAACAAGATGAGTTAATGGGACAGGCTTATTTTATGCGTTCATGGTGGTATTTCGAATTGATTAGAAGATGGGGAGGCATGTTCCTTATCGATAAAGCCTATGATTCGGATGATGTCCTTGACCTTGAACGTTTAACCTATTCCGAATCTTCAGAATGGTTAATTGAAGGCTTAGATCAAGCCATTGAACTATTACCTGATGCGTGGGATGATGCCAATAAAGGAAGAGCTGACAAGGTAGCTGCTATGTCAGTAAAATCAATGGCTGCCTTATATGCTGCCAGTCCATTAATGCAAAATGGCCCTTATACTATTACTGATCAGGATTATAGTGTGGAGTGGAGTGAATTAGCAGCAAAATATGCAGCTGAAGTGTTGGATTATATTGATGCTACTATACCTGATCGTGCCGTTACAGGTGAGGATATGGATGCCGACGAGCAGATGGAAAATTACACAAGTATCTTCTATCACTATCCCGAGTATTGTGGTGCTGAAGACCTATGGTATGTAAATTCAACAGGCATGTCGCGTTTAACAGATATAGTTATTCATTTCCAGAACATTCACTTTTCAGGAAAAACAGGTAATTATGGATGGGCTTGTACAACACCATCGCAAAACTTGGTAGATATGTTTGAGTTTGCTGATGGAACTCCTTTTGATTGGGATAATTCTGATCATGTAGCCGATCCTTATTCTAACAGAGACCCTCGTTTTTATAATAATATTTTGTATCCAGGAGGTTCTCATGGTGTTGATGCCAGTGGAGATCCTATGTATTTGGAAACATGGGTAGGAGGAGAGGATTATAACACCACCTTAACCAGATCAATCCCAACAGGTTATATGTGTACAAAATGGTGGTGGGCCGATGCTAACAGATATAATAGTTCAGCCTATAAATCTTATTATTATAACGGAGTTTATATTCGTACCACGCAAATATGGCTCGATTTAGCTGAGGCTATGAATGAGGCTTATGGTCCTGATTCTGATCCTGATGGTTTAGGCTATACTGCAGTGCAGGCTTTAAATAAAGTACGTAATCGTGTGGGTATGCCCGATGTGGCAGATGAATATACTGGCTCAAAGGAGGCTTTACGTGATCGTATTCGCAATGAAAGAGGGGTTGAATTAATGTTTGAAAATCACCGTTGGTTCGATATCAGACGATGGATGATTGCCGAAGATGTATTCTCAGATACTTATCCAATAAAAGGGGTAGATGTTGAGGTTCTTAGTGGTTCAAGTCCTGCTGATTATGAGTATAGTTTCGCGAAAAAAGATGTTACTACAGCAATTCGTGTATTCGCAAAAAGAAATTATTGGTATCCTGTGGCTTATGATCATACGACTCAGTATGAAAATTTTAAGCAAAATTATGGCTGGTAAAAACTATATAAAATAATGAAGATGAAACGGGTTAAAGAATTTTTTTTAAATACAAAAACGTTTCATCAGGCGAGTTACCTGTTCGTTTCACAGACGAGCATGCGACCATAAAAAATAAAATTTAGACACATGAAAAATATGATATATAAACAATCTTTGTTGATTTTCTTTTCTATATTTTTTGTAGCAATGTCATTGGATGTTAATGCACAAAAAAAGAAGAAAGTGAAGATCAGTGACTTTACAGCTACAGTGGTAGATGTAAATGGTGAGCCTGTCGCTGGTGCTCTTGTTGCAACAAAGGAAGGAAGCATTAAAGTTTTTTCTGATGAAAACGGAAAATTTCTCATTCAGGCGGCTGTTGATGGTGTTATTACCGTTAAAATGGAAGGTTTTGAACCTTATATATGGAATTTAAAACTCAATAAGGAACTCAAAAGCGTAGTGTTAAAAGAAGCATTACTGTACGCAGGGAGTAATGATGTGCGACATCTGCCTATGTTTGTAACAGAAACAACACGTAATATGGTTGGTGCTGCTACCCAAATTAAAGGTGAGGATTTAATTTCATACTCAGGTGTGAAATTATCTACCGCTCTTCAAGGGCAAGCAATGGGGCTGATGACTGAATATTCCACAGGTGGTTTATTAAATACCGCTTCTCTTTATGTACGTGGTAAAGCCAGTAATAGCAATAATGCTGCTTTGGTACTGGTTGACGGAATGGAAAGAAGCTTAGATGATCTTCTGCCCGAAGAAATTGAGTCTATTGAGGTGATTAAAGATGCCACCGCTAAATTGCTTTACGGTTCAAGAGCTGCTTCTGGTGTTGTATTAGTT
>JBFHKL010000020.1:0-26011 GCA_041595375.1 Saccharicrinis sp. | reverse complement strand
TTGATTGACGAGCCCAAAGTGCCTTGTTTTTAACCACACACAAATCTGCATTAGAACACCAGTCCTCTGAAATACTAAATAAAGAAATCTCCCAGGATCTTAACTGTTTTTGTTGCTTTGAAGATATTTTTTTTATAGCTCTTTCAGTATACCACTGGCTGTTTTTAATACTTTTCCCTTCAATAGTTCCCAATCTATAATAATGAGTATCAATAGTCTTGGTTTTGGTCGCAATCAACTCTCTGATAGTTTGTTTAGCACCTTCAGGAAATTCCTTTAATATAGCTTGAGAATCGGCACTTTTTTGAATGATTTCCGCGAGCAACCTTTTAATCTCATTAAGATTTACTGGTTGATTAAAAACAATACAATTATTAATGAGCGTAAATGATTGCCTGTAATATTCTAACAGTTCAATTTCAAAAATTACTATTTCCTTGTAAGGCAGCCATAACTCAGGAAAGCTATTTATATACAATTCATTGGTCAGATAATAGCGCAATGGTATCCTTTTTTTAACAAAGACAGTTGTTTTGTCTTTTTTAAATAATGATTTTATCCAAAAGCGAAATTGCTTTAGTTTTTTAATCACTTTAAGCAACAAGGCATTATCTTTTTGTGTTATCCGGTTTTCTGTGAGCTCATTATCGCGAACCCGCCTATCCAACTGAGCAATTAATTGATCTCTTTCTGAATAAAATAGCTCTATCCCACTCTTTGAATCTACAGTTGCTCCTAAAGGATATAACTTTTTATTGTATTCCAGAACAGTATTTAAATATTGTTTGTGCAATTTTAAAAATTGCTGTGAATCCATATTTAAAGCATCTAACTTTTCAAGCTGAAGAAGGTAATCAGCATGAAAAGCATTAATGGTGCTTATAATTTCCGAAATATTGCTAACCCTACTGTTTATAACAGGGATATATTTATCACTGTATAAAGATTCAAAGGCTGTAATTGCTGTTTTAATTGCATGTTCCATAGATCAATAATTTATTCATGCCATTCAATTCATTTAATTATTATTCACATGAAGCTGCAGTGGGGCAATTTCCTCACCCCAATAAACAGACATATGAGGGAACGGGATTTCAATATTATTTTTATCAAAGGCTATTTTAAGACGTCTTCTGTATTCCCTGCCCACAGCCCACTGCATTATGGGTTTTGTTTTAAATCGCGCTTTAATAACCAGTGCGCTATCTGCAAAATTATCCAAGCCCATGATTTCAATAGGCTCCAGAATCTTCTCTTTAAATTCAGGATCGTCCTGCAGCTCATTCCCTGTTTGTCGCATAATATCCATCACTTGATTAACATCTTCTTTATAGGCTACTCCTATATCAAACACCATGGCCGACCACTCCTTGGTCATATTTGATAAGGTATTTATTTTACCATTCTGAAAAACATGGACTACTCCTGAAAAATCGCGTAAGGTCAGCGTTCGTAGTTCTATTTTCTCAACCAGTCCTCCTGTTCCATTAATAATGCCTACATCACCTGTTCTAATTTGATTCTCAAGTAAAATAAAAAAACCGGATATCACATCTCGAACCAGCTCCTGCGCACCAAAACCTACTGCCAATCCAATTATACCTGCACTGGCTAAAATAGGAGCTATATTTACTCCGAATTTCTGAAGAATGATCATCAGAAATATCGTGATCAAAACAACTCTAAAAACACCATATATGATACCAATAAGCGTATTAATACGTTTTTCGGCTTCCGGAGTATCTACATGTATATTTTTCTCGGCACGTTTAATCAAGGTCTTTTTTAAACGGTTTATAAACAGTTTAAATACCTTTAAGGATATTATAAGTAAGATAAGCAAAAATATAATTGCTGGCAGTTCAAAAATCAACCATTTTTCAATTTTTACAATTTGCTCTGCTAATAATTCTTTATCAATAAAATCGAACATATTTATTTGTTTTTATAATTATTCTCCTTTCATAGGCTATACTCAAATAGAATGAGCCATCCCCGTTATCAAATTTAACACGATTAAATAAACATATAGTCAATATGCTTATTTATTTAGATGCAAATAGAGTCTCTTTATAGTTTTTGATCTCCACAATATCAGCAGGTAAATAAATGTTGTTTTTATTTAAATTTTCCATCATTTTTATCATCACCTTAGACTTTATATTTAGGTGAAAAGCTCTTGATTTTGACTTGAATGTATCTATCCAGTATAAAACCCTTAGATTAATTGTACTTGCGGCAAACTCATCGATTACCACCACCGGTTTTTTTTCTCCCTGCAACACCTCATCAATCTCATTCAGGGTATCTTTTATTATTTCAGTAATGCTATTTAAGTTGGTTGAATAATCAATTCCCAATGCCACTTCATACCTCATAAATCCATCAATAGTATAATTAAAAAGTGGAGCTTTAATAATTTGGGAGTTAGGGATATACACATCTTTCCCATCTAATGTTTTCAGTATACTCTCTCTCATATTCAATTCATATACATATCCAACAGTACCCTCCGTTTCAATTAAATCACCTATTTTAAACGGACTTTTAAAGGCCATTAGAATTCCGGAAAGGAAATTCTCACCAATGTCCTTAAAGGCAAAACCTATCACAAAAGTAGTAATACCAGCTCCTGCCATAATATGCTTGGCAATACCGCCCAAACCTATGATATTGAGAAAAAGGACAAAGCCTACAATAGTGATTATCAAAGCAACAATTTTACCCAGAAATTGAGCCAATAAGGGATTTTTTGTTTTGGGTTTAACACGCTTGGTCACTACTCTTTTAATCAGCCACGATAAAGAAATAAAGAGGAATAAAACAAGAAGTCCAATCCCTATTTGAGGAATTAGTTCGACCATTTTTTCAATAAAATATTTAAAATCGATCATGAGTATTTATTTAAAATCTGGGTAAATAATTACGGGCAATTTTGCCAAACATACTGAGTTGATCCTCTTCCCATTGCTTATTATAACCTAATTCCTTGGCTATTAATTGTGCCACTCTTGGGGCAATTTGCAGAGCAGCTTCGGCATCCAGAAACAGGAGTCTGATTCGTCGGGCTATAAAATCCTCGATACACCTGACCATTTCTTGCCTGACCGACCATACAACTTCTCCTTCAAGATAAGGATAATCTGGATGTAATTGATGACTATACGCTGTGTTTTCACTGATTAAATGCTGAAGCATTGGTGCATCAGAACCATAGCAATGGAATGCTTCAAATATCTCAGCATGTTGAAGATAGCCATGTATTTGCAAATGCTCGGTTACTGAGGGCATGTGCTTCAGGTTTCCTATCAGGATAGCCTGATCTACAACATCCTGTGCCATTTTTCTGTAGGTGGTCCATTTTCCTCCTACAATAGATACTAAACCACTACGCGAAATATTTATGGTATGCTCTCTTGAGATAGAGGCTGTATTGGTTTCACCTCCCTCCTTCACCAGGGGACGCAGACCAACAAATATGCTTTTGATATCCTTTCGGGTAGGATCATTAGTAAGATAGCGGGCAGCATGGGTGATTAAAAAATCAATTTCTTCATCCATAGCCACAGGCTCCAATGGAAATTCCAGAACAGGTGTGTCTGTAGTTCCAACGATTATTTTATCATACCAAGGTACGGCAAATAAAACTCTGCCATCATCTGTATGAGGTACCATAATGGCACTGTTACCGGGTAAAAAACGCTTGTCAAGAACAATATGCACGCCCTGACTGCTTGTAATTATAGGTTGCACATATTGGTCATCCAATATTCTGATGGAATCTGCAAACACACCAGTGGCATTCACCACTACTTTTGCATGTATAGGGTATCTCTCAAATTGTTCTTGATCTTCGAGCATCACCCCGCTAATAATATGATCCGACTTAATCAGAGAAACCACTTTCATGTAATTGATAAGCGTGGCTCCTTGCTCCTGAGCTGTCTGAGCTAAATTAATCAGTAAACGGCTATCGTCAAACTGACCGTCATGGTATTTCACTCCTCTTCTTAAATCCTTGGCTTCAACGGTGGGAATATGTTGAATGGTTTCTTCTCTGGAGAGAAATTTTGAAGTACCCAGTCCTTCCTTTCCTGCCAACATATCATATAACTTTAATCCAATCCCATAAAATGGTCCTTCCCACCAATCATATACCGGCACTACAAATTCTAAATCATTAACCAAATGAGGGGCATTACGTCGCATAATACCCCGCTCTTTTAAGGCTTCTAAGACCAAAGCCAGATTACCTTGCTGCAAATAACGTACTCCACCGTGAGCAAGCTTTGTACTTCTGCTGGATGTTCCTTTTCCAAAATCTGACTGGTCCACCAATAGTACTTTATATCCCCGGGAAGCAGCATCTACGGCTGTACCTATGCCGGTTGCTCCTCCTCCAATGACGATCATATCCCATACTAAAGAAGAGTCGTTAATTTCATTTATTTGCTTATCTCTTGTCATTAATTCTGGTTTTTATGTGCGTCATCACGTTTTTAAATTTCACCCCGGCATTCAAAACCAAGGCTTTAACCTCATTAAATGTATCCTCAAAAACATTTGATTTTTCTTCTCCAATAAAATCATCTATTACTTTAGACATCTCCTTTGTTCTTAGGTAACCAAATGACTTATGAGGGTTTTTTTTGCCCTTGAAATCATAATCATTTTTAACGATAAAATCTACCGGAAGAACACCCCATTTATTGACCGTAAAATTATCGTATAACTGATTATCAAGGGCTACCTTATCAAGCACATCGGCCATGTTAAACCAATGTTTAGTAACATTTGGCGGAGCTATTATGGAAGTATCATTTAATATTTTTTTCTGCTCGGCTGCTATTTTGCTAACCACCACAGGCAAACCAAGGGGTGAACCTAAGGTGACTAATGTATTTATCCTTATTTCAGGAATGATAAAGCTCAATACATCAAAGGCAATTATTGATCCCATAGAATGGGCTATTAGCAATATCTCATGCTCTGGATACTTTTTGATACAATCAACAACCCTTTGTCTGATTAAATCACGGGCTTTACATATCATATTGTTTACATCCTTACATTCCTCGGTATAATAAATATCCAGATCTTTAAAAAACGACTTCAGTATTACATCATATAAGAAACTATAATTTAAGGTATTATCCTTATTAAGTGAGACCTTATTCAACTGATCCATAATAAAGTTGAGAAAGGACTGCCTAAATACATTATCTTCTTCTTCAATCTTCCCCTTTATGGATAACTTATAATAAGGCTCTTTTAAAAAATAATCACTATTACGATCTCTCTCCCACTTATTTAATGGTTTATCATATAAAATATCTGCCCAGTAAACCAATTCAAATGAAGGAAGGTTCTTGACCATGCCATTTCTTTTTAAACCTTCAAAAATGGCATCCTTCCACCATTTTTGAAGCAGATATTTAGGTGGTTTATTCCCTAAACCATGAATGCCTATGATTACTTTCTTCATTGATTAAATATTAAAATCTCTCAACTAATAAAATTCAAAAAGTACACAGTGCTCTATTTAAAGATATAAGATTGTATATACAGTTATAAAAGCTGATTCTTCATCCAGCCTGCCCTGTCCGAAGTGATGGCATCCACTCCCATAGTAAATAATTTCTCTGCTGTTTTTAAATCATTTATGGTCCACGTATACATTAATAAGTTACATGATTTAATCTGACTAACAAGATTCTGGTTAAGCTTTTTGCCAGCCCATACATCAACCCCATCCAATTTATGTTGTTTAAGCTTACGAATGATCTTTTTTGTATTAATCCATAGCATCCAGGCAGGCAAGTAATAATCTAAATCCAATAACCACATTACTTTATATTGCGGCATCAATTGCTTTGCCTTCACCAATATTTGAAAATTAAACGATATAATTTCAATCTGGGAGGATGCTAGCTCAGCATTTTTGAGCACATCAAACAGTGGTAGAATGATCTTTGCATCACTCTTGATTTCAATAATTAAGCGTCCTTCTTCAGGCGTTGTTTGTAACACCTCAGAAAGAGTAGGGATTGGCTCTCCTTGCCATTGTTTTCCTTTGTATATTCCTACATCAACCATTCTCAAATCTTCAAGCGTACTATCTGCTATGATTTTATTGAAATTACCGGTTCGTTTGGTACTTTTATCGTGCATTAACACCACTTGTTTGTCTTTTGTCAAACGCACATCCACTTCAACTGCTTTTACCCCTTTATCCCAGGCCAATTGAACCGAAGCAATTGTATTTTCAGGTGCAATAAATGATTCACCCCTATGAGCAATTATTTTTCTGTCATTTTGTGTATTCATTGTCTAAGGCTAAAGGTTTAATTATTCAATCGCTTTGTGTTAAATTATTTCATTAACAGGCCTTACTTACTCATTAAAATAGACTTTTTACTTCCATTTTTTCTTAAACATCAGGTCGAAGCCCGAATTACTATTTTGGTTTGTAGCCTTTAAAATAACATTCCTAAGAAACTGGTATTCCAGCATCATTTTTTCGGTATTTACTGTTTTTGTTTTTTTGTCCAAAAGAAATACCTGTTCATAACTTAAATACAACTTATTGGTAATATACTTACCCAGAGTCACATTGCTTACTTTCCAGTTATCCTCACCGCTAATCTCGATAACATCTATTCCTGTTGACTGTTTCAATGATTCCTTTACTACTGACGATAACTGATCTAAAATAAGTCCCATAGCCAAATCATCTCCGCTGAACACCTTACTTTTTTGACTATCGCTTAACTGATCGGAGCTCTTTTTAAAAACAATATAAGATATTGCATCTTTCTCATCAATATCATCATCGTCCAATACAAATTCCATTTCCGGCTGCAACATAGTACCTGTAAGCTCAATCTGCAATGTACGCAGTTCCTTTTCAATATCTCTGAATTTATACAGGATGGTAAAATTCACATTCGGGTTTAGTTCTTTTCCTCCAGTAAAGGTCAATTCTCCTTCTGTGATATTAAAGTTTCTACCATACATTTTATAGGATCCCTTACTCACATATAAAGTACCTACAATATTTATATCCTCTGTGTTTTTTATAAACTGCAAAGATCCGTTCAGCTCAAAATTCATATCCTTTCCTCGTACCCAAGTATTAGAGGGTATTTTTAATACAATGGTACCACGCATATTTTTGTATATAGCAGAGGATGAAAGAATGGGCCTTGCCTGTAAAGTATCTGTTGTTCTTATTTCAACCTGCTCCTCTTCCATGGCTTTTAGCAATAAGGGAGGATTGGGATCATCGGTTTTCTGATTGAGATAGGTATTGAAATAATCGGCATTTACCAGAGAACGATTAAGTATGATCTGTCCATTTAGCAGCGGGTGCTGACCTGAGCCTGACATTTTCATATCGGCATCCATATTCAAATCCATTTTTGTTGATTCCAGAGCCTGAAAATTGGTAGCTTTTATCATTATATTTAAAACATCCGCATCTGAAGGTAATCCACTGTCAATATTCATGTAACCTTCCATTGTCAGTTTCCCTTTTTTATTGGATTTTACACTCAGCCCATTTAATGTAATCAGACTTTTATTGAAGGTGGCACTAAGATCAATATCCCTGTAATAAACTCCTAAGCCTGTATTTTCAATCTCCCCATTTGCCAGTTTTAAATGTCCGTTTATTACCGGATTATTAATGGTGTTTGAAACCTTAACATCAGCAAAAGAAAAACCCTTAATAACAACATCTTCTATAGGATAAATACGAGATAGTGCATTCAAATCAAGACTATCAAGATGAAGAGAGGCTGAGAACAAAGGAGAATCTCTTAAAACATAAATACTATCCTTAAAGGATAAATGCAATGGAATATTAAAGGATGTTTGAATAGGGTGCCCAATATTACTCATGATATTACCCGAATAGCTTAACTGTTCGTCTTCATAATATAGGTTATTGCTGATTTGGTTAATCTTATAGTCATTAATACGCGCTTGATCTATAGACAATTTAGTTTGGATAATTGGTTTGTTAGCAGTTCCTGTTAGATGCGCAGATGAAGATAAACGCCCGGATACTCGGTAGGGGGAATAACTATGCAAGGGCATTCGACTTAAGTCAAGATCCTGAATATTGACGGCCATATTGTTTTCGCCATCGAATGAAAAAACACCCTGTACACTGATCTCCTGATTACCAGAATGCAAATGAAAATCGTGAACATAAACATCGGAGGTATTTAGTTTGATGTAAGTTGAATCCCGATGACTGTTCCATTGTTCTCCATTATAATTAAGACCTAATTCATTCACCCAAAGTAAGGGGTTTTCAAAATTCTCCAGCCGCCCCCCAAACGTAGCAAACAAGGAATCGTTTACCTGCAATTGAATATGCGTATTGATTAGGTGATTGGCAAAATCACCACTCACAGCCAGCTCCTTTATATTAAATGAACCATATTGAATATCACTGGTATTGAGTGTTGCCTCTCCCTGGTATTTGTCATCTGAAATTTCCAAAAAAATATGCGCATGGCTATCTCCTATTTTCATGGAGTCGTATGTTGCATGATCCAAATCCAAGTTGACATCCGTGATCAAATCATTTCTTTTTCCCCTTACCCGACCATTGAGCGTTGCTTGTAATTCAATAGGAGGAAGATTAAATTTTGTAAGTAGTGGTGTAATATCTCTGGACTCAAAATCAAAATAAATATCATTATTTAGATTTATATTTCCTTTTCCCTCGGCAATCAAACTAAAGTACGGAGTCTCAAAATTTAAACCACTGAATTTATAATCCCCTTTTCTATAATAAGCCTGAATTTTAAAATCATCAATAGGATAATCCATCAGCGTTGAGTGATTGGAATGAACAAGCAAATCCACCATAAAATTATCCAATGACTCCCCCGTACCATCGATAGAAATATCCCCATTCAAAAGAGTGTAGAGAGAATCGATACCTGGGACATTTTGTAAATTTAAGTTTCGGTATCTAGCCTTTAGATGATATTGTGGCTGGCTTAAAATTTTTGTGACATCATAATTAAGCCAAAAATCACCAAAGGACGCCTGTGTACTTAATACCCCATTCAAGCGCTCTTTCATTTTAGTGCTATTTATATTCAGATTACGAAAATGATAAAGGTTGTATCTGAGCTCCTGGAAACTGCCCTTTAAAGTCATTTCACTCTCCAGCTTATCGAATCCTTTCCCTTGTAGTTGCAGATGACCGCTTAGCTTTAATTGCTGATTTGGCTCGTTAGTCCAATAAGCTGCATCAACAGCCTCCAAAGAGAGATTAGCCACATAATGGGGTACCTTGTTCAAATCAGACACCACTCCTGTGAGCTGAATCTTTTGTTTTGCCTGCATAATAAGCGCCGACATGGTATACTTACCCGAATCGCCTCTAAGCGACAACTGTACCTCTGGATTACCATAGAGTTTTAAATCAGGCAACAAAGCCCTGAAATCAGAGAAATCAAGGGGCTCCATATGCACTGCTGCAGTAATTTCCTCCGGCTCATTCCATACCAGACGGCCTTCGCTTTTGGCTAAAGATTTATTCAACTGTAGGCTGATATCCTTCCAACTGAATGAATATAATGTACCAGAAAATTTACCAGATAGATTAACGACATTAAATTCAGGTTTTTGTGTAGCAACACGCAAATGTTTTAAATCTATCTCAAACTCTTCTCCTGAAAAAAGTAAGGAGCTTCGAAAGTCTGATTCAACATAAGAAGGAACAAATGCATTATCTCCAAGCAGTTTAATGTTGGAGGTAAAATGACTCAGGTTAAAATCTTTAATCATTATATCCCATCCTGATTTATTTGTCACAGTATCTGTATTCTCGCCAACCTCCAAAATATTGGCCAAATTGTAAGTCGAATCTTTCTCTTGCGACACATTCAGCTGCAAGAGACTTATTTGCAGCTTATTAACTTCCAATTGTTGATGTAACAAACTCCATATATGGTAATCAACATTAATAGTACGGCAGCTTAATAGGGTATCGTTATTTTGTACTAAATAAATATTCTCAAGGGTAAAATCAGAATATAAATTTCCCTGTAAAGATTCAATGCTTAACTCACCATTTATATTCTTACTGACCTGACTATTTAGCATTGTCACCACAAAAGCATTTAAATGCCCAAGTCTAAGGAGAATCCCCAGAAGGACTAAAAGAGCAAATAAAGCTCCCAGAACATACATTGTTATTTTAAGAATACGATTCATTTATTTAAAAATAAGCAAAACATTGATACCTAGTCTTCATTTTCAATCTCTTTCTAAAACCAGCGTATCATTACCTGGTAAATCTGTTTTTTCATCCTTAAGCCATTAAAATGTTTGCCCAATTGAAATAAAAAATTGAAAATCAAACGAATCTTTTATAATTGGCGATGCCATATCTAATCGAATGGGTCCTATGGGCGATTTTACACGAAAACCTATACCAGCGTCATAATGCAATGAAGCAGGAGAAAACTGATAGGCATCAGACCAAACATTTCCTACATCCAGAAAGACAACCCCACCAAAAATATCGTAAATAGGAAACCTCAGTTCCGAGCTAATTTCGGCAAGTGAATTTCCTCCAATGGCATATCCTTCGTCATTTACGGGAGATATGGCATGCCTGCTCCAACCTCGTAAAGAAGAGGCTCCTCCTGCATAAAATCTGTCTTCAATAGGCGTTTCATCAGAATTCTGAATATTCTGAATCACTCCTGTTTTAATTCTTAAGGCCAGGTTTAATTTTTGGCTTAATGCCAAATAGTTACGTAATGAAAACTGAAGTTGATAATACTGAATATCGCTGCCAAATCCAAGGCCTGCATAGGATATAGTACCATCCAAAATATATCCTTTGGTAGGGTAAAACTTATTATTGGTAGAATTATACACCCTGCCCAGACTTAGGATCGATTTATTATATTCCAGTTCATCTTCATCCAAGTCCAAATCAGTAAGTTCATGCAAGTTATCTCGCTCAACAGCATAGCTTAAGGTGACTGTGGTTTTCTTATTCAGCAGATACAAAAAATTGATCCCTCCCCCAATACGATCTATCTGATAGCTCTCTTCGCGTTCTCTCTCAAAGAAAGGGCTTAACGAAAAGTCAAGATTTTTTATAAACAAATCAGGTTGAATAAAACTAAGTTCTACATTAAAGGGGGTCCAATAGGAGGTTTTAGCCTTTAATATCAATCTTCGCGCTCCTCCCAGGAAGCTCAAGCGGGTGATTTGCCCAGATAATCTTATCCTGTCTTCTGTACCATACCCCACACCTCCTTCCAGTGCATAACGCGGTAGTTCCTTAACGTATATCTCAATGGGTATATTATTATCTGTAACACTATCTTTTATGGCATTGATAATAACATACTGGAAAAGTTCTGTGTCAAAAATATTTTGCTGTGTCTTGTTTATTTGTTGCTGACTATACAGATCCGATTTAGAAAATAAGATACGCTTGCTGATAAAAGACTCCGGAATCAAGGTATCCCCTGAAATATTAATATCTCCAAAAAAGCTTCTTTTACCCGGTTCAATCTCATAAATTATCCTTGCCCATTTTTTTTGCTGATCTAATAAGGCCTGATAATGGGTTTGTACAAAAGGGTAGCCTGCATTTGAAAAGTTATGCAGGAGTAAATTCTCTGTATTAAAAACATCCTCATCCCTGAATCGTTGGCTTAATTTGGATGGCATATTCTTTTGTATGGAATCAAGAACAGCCCGCGACAGACTATCCAATGTACCCGTAAAAAGAATGGTATCTATCCTCACATAATCATTTTCGCGAATGAGAACAGTAATGTCTATCAGTTTCCTATTCTTGAGTGTATCAAGTGAATAATCAATATGAGAATTTAAAAAACCATTTCGAATATAATAACTTTTCAGGCGATCAATATCATTTTTAAGAACAGATAAAGAAAATTCAGCATGTTTTTTCCAAAACAACAAGCTATGTAGTTTCTTTCGGGGAGATGTATTAAACTGTTCTTCTAACATATCATTAGCCAGTATATTATTTCCAGCATAATTAATACTACGAACCCGATAGTCCTTTTGAGCATACACTCCATGATGAATGAACATCATACATTGAAATAATATGAATATGATTAGCTTTCGCATACTCTTGTCCTGATACATAAAATTTGAACAGATGGTCGTATCACTTACCTAATATACAACCAACTCCAAAGTAAGGTAAAAAATTTTAGCAAATGCTTGTATTAAAGTTGACCAAGTGAAAATATTAAAGGAGAAAATGTTAAAAGTGAATCTGGGTAAAAAGCATACTAAAACTATACTTTTTAATTTAGACAAAAATAAGTTAAATCACTGTGCCATGGCGTATAAACCTATATTTAATCCGATGGTCTTGAAATAAAACACCATAGCTACCATTATTGGCCAGCCACAACAATATTACGTCAGAAACAATTACTGTTTGCACAAAAAAAAGGCTGTCTGCTAAATACCAGGACAGCCTCTTTTTTTTTGTAATTCTATTTATTTTATTTCATTTTCTTTAAAAATGCAGTTATCTCAGCTGGTTCAGCACGCTTTCTATAATCAGCATCCAAAAAGGCATAGGCAATTGTTCCATCAGTATTAATAATATAGGTAGCTGCTAAAGGCAACTCATTAGAGGCATCACCATTATACTCACTTAGTCCAAATTTTTCATTATAAATTTTAGCTACCTCATCTGTTAATTGAAAAACAACCCCATAATCTTTAGCCACTTTATTACCAACATCACTCAATACTTCGAATTTTAAATGATGCTTTTCAGCGGTACTCATCGATTGATCGGGTAATTCAGGAGTTAAGGCCACCAAATTAGCACCCTGTGCCTGAATGTTTGGTAACTCTTGCTGAAGGTATTGTAAATTAATATTACAGTAAGGACACCAACCGCCTCTGTACCAAACCAACACAACGGGACCTTTTTGCAGATATTCTTGCAACGACACCTCTTTTCCCATAGCATTTTTCAATTTGAAATTTGGAGCCAAATCACCAACGTTTTTGGCCGTTTGAACTATACCACTTTCACTTACTGCATCTAAGCCTTCTTTATAAATTTGTTTGGTTTGTTGATCTGCTTGTTTACCAAAGTTTATTTTTCGCTCTTCTAATGCCTGAGTCTGCGTCATACTTACTTCCATTGGTTTTTCTTTTGAGGTTGACAATTCCTTACTATTTTTTGTACTACAAGCATTTAGTATGCCAAGCAACAGGGTAAAAATTAAAATATTTACAATCTTCATAATCCATAAATTTTATTGAGTAAGTCCTATTAATTTATTTGCTTTTCTATTAATAATAAATGTATTAAGCATTGAAAAAAATATAATACCAATGGCAATATAAACCAAAGGCCATTTGGGCTGAATACGTAAAAAGAATTCTGCTAACAAAGCACCTACCATAGTAATAAATCCAAATGCATTAGCAAAAAAACTCAATTTAAAGTAATTCAAGCGCGATGAAAAAAAATCTTTGTGCTGAAATAAAGTATAAAAAGCAGTGGCGATATATGATAAACATAGTATGGAAATCTGCACTCCAGTAAACAACCTAAAAGATGTAGGATTTATACTTAATGGTTTTGCCATCTCTATAAAAGCATTAACAGAAATCTCCCAACCCGCTAATTTGGATATGGAGAATCGAATTAATATCATCCCCATAAGTAAACTACTTATACTAACTACTATTTTTTCTATTTTGTTCATAATTTCGTTTTTTTTTTCGATCGTTTAATCAAATTGCATTTAAACATTCTTAAATATGTGATATATATAATTATCTAACTGAGCATTAGTAAATATTTTACTAGCTGAGGAAAAACCGAACATCGCCATAAATAAAAAATCTGCTTTTTGTTGCACTTCTTCTTCGCTATAAGAATTAGCTTCCCTTAATTTTGTTGCAAAAACATCTTTTATATTCGCCGTATAATGGCCTAATAATTGTTGAATTTCCGTATTGTTCTCCTCTATACATTCGTTGGCCGTATTCGTAATAAGGCAACCTTTTTGTAAATTATTTTCTTTTGAAAAATGGATAAAATCATAAAAATATTGCTGTATAGCATCTGCACCACCTACCCTATTTTGCAACTTTACCACAAGGGCATTTAGCTTTTGAGCATAACATTTTATACTGGCTTGCATTAAACCCATTTTACTTCCAAAACTTGAATAAATGGAAAATTTATTAATCCCCATTTCTTTCTCTAACTGAAGCATAGAAGTTGTTGCATAACCATTTTTCCAGAAAAGATTCATTGCTTTCTCCAGCACCTCTTGCTCATTATATGCTTTATTTCTTGACATATGAGATTATTTATTGCACAAAACTAAACAATTGGTTAGAAATAAACTGTTAACAAGTTGTTAATGTTTATAAAGTGACTGTACCGCACTCTAAACATCTTAGTAAAAAAAGTAATAAGTCAGTTAAACAATACGGCTAAATCTAATTTTTTCTCTTAATTTTGGTAAGGTAAGTAATTTGACAAAAATCATTAATATTAAATTCACTAATGCCTGAATTTGAGCTCGTTGATCACCCTCTCTTCTGTTAAAAGAAAGGCTCTATTAATTGAATTGAATGGCTTGAAAAGTGTTAAATTATTGTGTTACCAAAAGATATTTTTGTGTCTAAAAATTTAATTTTATTATAAATATACTTAAATTATAAAATGAAGGAAGATATTAGCAAAGTTGAACTTAGTTACTTAAGTCTTAATGATTATTCCGAACTCAAAGAGGTCATGATTAGTTCCTATCATGCTTTGGATAATGCCTACTGGTCTTTGGAAAAGATAGAAAAACTTATCGACATATTCCCTGAGGGACAAGTCGTTATTAAAGTAAACGAAGAGATTGCCGGTTGTGCGCTAACTATCATTGTTAATTCTTTTGATTTAGAAGATCATCATACCTATAGCGATATAACAAGTAATTATACCTTTGATACCCATACTGACCAAGGAGATATTTTGTATGGAATTGATGTTTTCGTAAAGCCTGAATTTAGAGGCTTGAGACTAGGAAGAAGATTATATGATTACAGAAAAGAGCTATGTGAAAGGCTTAATCTTAGAGGAATATTATTTGGGGGCAGGATTCCAAATTACCACAAGTATTCGCAAGATATGAGCCCCCGTCAATACATTGAGAAGGTAAAGGCAAAGGAAATCAACGACCCGGTCTTAAACTTTCAGTTATCAAATGATTTTCACCCCATAAGAGTGTTAAAAAACTATTTAGAAGGAGATGTTGAATCGGAAGAATTTGCGGTATTATTAAACTGGAACAATGTATTCTACGAAAAACCACAAACCAAAGCTGCTTCGATAAAAAAGATAGTTCGAATTGGAGTTGTACAATGGCAAATGAGGCCCTATAAATCATCCAAGGAATTATTACAACAGGTAGAATATTTTGTAGATACTTTAAGCAATTACAAGAGTGACTTTGCCCTTTTTCCGGAGTTTTTTAATGCTCCTTTGATGGCCGCTTATAACCACCTTAGCGAACCAGATGCCATTAGAGAGCTTGCTAAATACACCGAAGAAATAAAACAGGAGATGGCAAAACTGGCCATCAGTTATAACATCAATATCATAACCGGAAGTATGCCGGAACTGGTGGATAACAACCTTTATAACGTAGGGTATCTATGTAAAAGAGATGGAAGTATTGAGCGTTTTGAAAAACTACATGTTACCCCTGATGAAAAGAAAGTATGGGCTTTACAAGGAGGCCAGGAAGTAAGAACATTTAATACCGATTGCGGTAAAATAGGTATTCTTATCTGCTATGACATCGAATTCCCAGAGCTTTCTAGATTATTGGCTGAAGAAGGGATGGAAATCCTGTTAGTGCCATTTTTAACAGATACGCAAAATGGATACTCCAGAGTCAGAAACTGTGCACAAGCCAGAGCCATAGAAAATGAGTGTTACGTAGTCATTGCCGGAAGTGTGGGTAACCTACCTAATGTTCACAACATGGATATTCAGTATGCACAATCTATGGTATTTACCCCATGTGATTTTCAGTTTCCCACCAATGGAGTTAAGGCAGAAGCGACACCGAATAGCGAAATGATATTAATTGCCGATGTGGACCTTGATTTATTAAGAGACCTGAGAAATCATGGCAGTGTAAAAAACATGGCCGACAGAAGAAAGGATTTATATACCATAAAACGAAACAATTACCATTCAAGCTAATTATTACTTAAGATGAAAAATACATACTTCGACCTTATTGAGCAAAGTTATTACTTTCCGCAAGAGGGTTTTGACCTGAGAGATAATTATCTGACGTTTCATGGGGTATCGTTAAAGTATTTAATTGAACAATACGGCACTCCTTTTCGATTTATATATCTGCCAAAAATTGGCGACCAAATTAAAAAGGCAAGGAATCTTTTTAACAGAGCGATAAACAACAATGGATACAAAGGTTCGTATAACTATTGTTATTGTACCAAGTGTAACCATTTTTATCATGTAGTTAATGAGGCATTAAAACATAATGTAAACCTTGAAACATCCTCATCTTATGATATTGATTTAATATTACATCTATATGAGGAAAAAAAGATCGATAAAAATCGTACCATCATTCATAATGGATACAAGACAGAAGAATATTTAACCAAGATTATTCAACTTCAGCAAGCTGGCTTTCATAATTCAATTTTAATACTTGATAGTGAACGGGAATTACATCGATTAAAAAAATTCAACCTCAAACACAAGGTTAAAATTGGTATGCGCATGGCTATCAATGAAGAGATACAATCGGCATATTATACTTCCAGACTAGGAATACCCAGTGGAGAGTTCTTGAATTTTTATAAAAAACACATCCATAACAACCCGAAGGTTGAATTAAAGATGCTCCATTTTTTTGTGGACTCAGGCATTAAAGACACGCTCTATTATTGGGGTGAGTTTAAGAGGGCTTTAAATGTTTATTCAATGCTAAAAAAGGAATCCGAGTCGCTAAACTCAATAAATCTTGGCGGAGGATTCCCCATCCGAAATCATTTGGGCTTTGAGTACAATTACGAGTACATGATTAATGAGATTATTAAGAACATTAAAGACGCCTGCGATAAGGATAACATTACCGAACCAAATATTTATACCGAATTTGGTAAGTATACTGTGGGTGAATCAGGAGCTACTATTTTTGAAGTATTAGAGCAGAAACAACAAAATGATACAGAAACCTGGTACATCATTGACAACAGCCTAATGAACACCATACCGGATGCATGGTCCATTCATGAAAAATTTATTTTACTTCCTTTAAATAAGTGGAATAACGAGTATCAGCGAGTAAACATCGGTGGAATTAGCTGTGATCACTCTGACTATTATAACTCGGAAGATTTGAATCAGGAAATTTTGCTTCCTAAATATAAGGAAACAGAAAAAGAACCCCTTTACCTAGGTTTTTTCCACACAGGCGCTTACCAGGATTCCATCAGCGGATATGGAGGGATCAAACATTGTTTAATCCCTGCTCCTAAACATGTAATTATAGACAGAGATGAGAAAGGTAATTTTAAACATTATGTTTACAGAGAAGAGCAATCTGCCGATGAGATGTTTAAAATACTGGGATACAACACCCCAGAACCTGCTACTAATCCAATTGTAGAACCTGAAGTAAATAATAAAAAACATACCAAAGAGGAGCTCAAAAAATAAAAAAAATATATCTATTTTTCATCCATACAGGAGTTTCATGAAAAGGTAATCATAAAATTTTATCATTACTTTTTCATGAAAACATTGGTCGAAAATCAATAGTAAGCATCTTAACATAGTTCAATGGCTCGTTTTCTAAAAAGTAAAAAAGAACATATTGGTCTTTCACCGGATAGCATTTTATTTCGTGGAGAGAAAAAAATTGATGACATAATCATTCAGCTCATCTGGTATGATAAGGAAAACTTTACACAATTAGAGCTGAATGATATCACTGACCTAAATAAATATGATTTAACAAAAGGGAATTCCTGGATCAACATCTATGGACTTCACGATGAAGCGATCATGCAAAGTATTTCCAATCACCTAAATATTGATCCTGTCATTATTTCGGAGGTCTTAAATACACACAGTAGACCAAGAGTATTGGAATATGAAGATTGTTTATATCTTTCGGCTAAGATGGCTACTCTTAAACACGATAAGCTCAGTAAAGTAAGCACAGAAAACATTGCATTTATTCTCAAAGAAAATCAACTCGTAACCTTCCAGGAAAGACGAGGAGATGTATTTAATCCCGTCAGAGAGCGTTTTAAAAACACCAAGAAAAGGATAAGACACTTAGGCTCTGACTACCTTATGTTTACGCTAATTGATATTATCATAGATAATTATACCTACATCATTAGCCGAATTGGTGAAAAAGTTGAAATACTGGATGAAAAATTGGTGCACGACACCAATAAATCTATCCTGTTAGGGATAAATGCATACAAGAGCGAATTGATTTATTTACACAAATCAGTTTATCCTTGTAAAGAAATGATATTTAACATTTTAAAACTAGAGTCGGAATATATTGAGGATGAAAACATCGTATTTTTTAAAGAGCTCCAGGGCAATATTAACCATGCCCTTGATTCACTCAATAACTACAAGGAAATACTCACCAATCAATTAAATATATACCATACTCAGGTTAGTAGCGGATTAAATGATATTATGAAATTCTTAACTATTTTTTCTGTTGTTTTTATACCACTTACCTTTATTGCCGGTATCTACGGAACTAATTTTGAATTTATTCCGGAACTTAAATTCAGGTATGGATACCCTATCATGCTCCTTTCTATGGTTTTAATTGCATTGGGAATGTTATATTATTTTAGAAAGAAAAGGTGGCTTTGACTCGCGAGATATTTATCGATCATTTTTTTGATGTTTTCGGCATAAGCCTCACTTATCGTATATATATCGGCCTTCACGTTTATTTTTCCGTTCTCAACTTTCTCTATTTCAACTATTGGTTCATATCCTACAGTAACCCAGGCTGTATTTAATATTTGTAAACGTAAATCTGAAACAATATCATTGATATTTTCAGTTGCCTCAAATAAAAATGACAAATTCACTTTCTTAAGCCTTTGATTGGAGCTTTGTGACTTAATTACATTAAGCCGCATAAAACTATAGGATATAGAACTAAGTTCTCCTTGTTTATCTACCACATCTAATCTAAAATGCCCCGCCTTGCTAATGCGACCTTTAATATTTGCTAAGTCAATATAATCCCCTTCATTTACCTTATTTTGTATTTTAAGATTAATACCAATAATAAAATCCTTTAGTAAAGCCATAGAAGATATTATAAATATAACAAGCAATGAAGACACAGCTATAAGTATAAAATTATTTCCCGAAGAATATACCTCGGCGAAAAACCACAGGAGAATACCAATCCAGGACAATAGTTCAGCAATAGGTAAAAGATAAAACAAGTACTGCCTGAAGTTGCTTGTCAGTGGCAATTTACCTTTTACAAAATAGATAACTCTGTAAATAAAAAACAAAAGTATGGCCAGGGTAACAATAGTAAGTATCATCATGTTTATTTTAAATTAATCCAAAAGTCTTACTGCAATAAACTAAATAAGGCTCAATATTTCTGTCTAATATGTACACTTGGGATTCTTTTTCAACAATAAGACCTGCATTTTTCATCCCTTGTAATAAATTATTAGCCACCTCTATCTTGTAATTTGTAAGCCGAACAAGTTTATTTAAATCCATATGTTTATGTTGAATAACCAAGGAAATAACCAGAAGCCACTCTTTTTGTAAATAACATAAATTATCGGCGCTATACTTGGCAGGCTTTCTAATGGTAATCGTGTCCTTTTCATACTTAACAATATTTGCTTTCCAAATATTCATGGCAATACCAGGTATTCCTCCTGATAAATAAAAGTACTGGTTAAATAGCAAGGAGAACTTTAATTGCGAAATGGCATCCTCAGTTTTATCTTGATAGCTTAAAGCTATGCCACTGGATTTATGTCTGCTTAAAATAAGATGCTGCAACTCTTTTGAATTGAAAGCTTCACATTCGACTAATGCCAGAGAATGACTTAAAATCGGATAAATATTTTTTATAATATTAAATGAATTTGACTCGCAATTCAAAACAAAAAATATTCTTTCCCCATATTCCTTAATTAACTCTATTAACTTTAAAATAACAGCACCCCCTCCTGGCCGACGTTCCCACCATAAGTCGAGGTTATTAATTACTATAGCACTTTCGTAAGGCATATTTCGGCAGATAGCATCAAAATCGCTTAAATAGGCAATTTCCTTTTGAAATGCTTTGAGCAAATCATTAGGATCTGTTGAGCCACAAACAGGAGGATCAATCCAAAATCCATTATTCTTTTTGAATAATACGCGCATTACCCGTCTCGACAAAGTGGTTTTTCCTGCACCATGTACACCCTTAATCATTAAAGCGCCTCCTATCCCGTGTTTATGACGAGATAAAGCTTCTTTTATGATTTTCATTTCCCTTTCTCTGGGGATCCAAAAATCATTATTAATTGTTGAGCTACTGCTCATCAGGTTTCTATAAAAAACAGGAACCGTGTTATAGATATTTTTTACAGGACTTATATCTTCAATAAAATCAAGAAGCTGACTGTTACTTAGCTCTGATATTTCTTTCTCTTCAATATATTTCTTTGAGATAAGTAAGCTGGAATTAGTACTATTTATCAAATATATAATTCCATTATTAATATTTTCCTTTACTTTTCTTATTTGTCCTACTATGTTTGAAACAAACTTTTTACTTTTTCTTTGCTCAATCTTATCCCCTTTTTCTTTCCCGATGATGGCATGATAAAATAATTTAGAGAATGAATTGTGCAGATAGTTAATAGACTTACTGCTTATATTATTCAACTCTAACTCTATTTTTTTCTTTTCCTCTTCAACCTGCGATAATATCTTTTTATAAAATACCTTATCTAGCTTATCTTTGGGTAAACTTATTATTTCTTCATTGTCAATGTTATTCATATGAAAGACCAATAAACTACATGCTTCTTTGAATTCAATAATAGCATCATTTACCACTTTATTAAGTCTTTCAACATCCCTATAAAAAGGTTCCCTAAATAGGGTATCAATATAATTAGCTGCCATTTTATTTGGGTAAACCAATCGCTCAGTATAAGCCATAAACTGCACTGGTTCCGAATCAATATACATCAATTCAGGCACATAAACTTCTTCGGGCAGTTTCTCAATATTTCCTATTACTTTCTGAATTAATTCATTGACAATTTTGATGAGTTCTATTTTCTTTTCAAATTCAGGTAACTTAACATCGTCATTTTTATTTTCAAGTAATTGATCAATGGTATCCAATACCTCCTGAGCAGGTTTCAAAATAATATCAGCAACATGATTGTAAATTTTGTCATTCCCGGCCGTTAAAATATTATCTGCAATATCCTTCTGCATTAAGGTATTCATATCCAACAAAAGGGTATTGTTTATTAAACGCACACCCCTGCCCCAATCCTCTGAAAATGATTTCAACAACTCTACACCAACAGCACTCTTTTCTTTCTTTTTCTTAGTTGATTGCACTACCCCTTCAATGTCTTTGGTATCTTTTACCAAACCAAGCGTCACTTCACGAAACGCTACCATCAGGGTATTTCTTGAATCACATTTTAAATCATTTAGTTTTTGCGTAATCTGACCTATCTTTTCTATTTGACAATCAATATCTTCAAATAGATTATTTTTATCAATATGATTAACAAGAGTAAGTTTCTGATAGGAATCATTAATCCCCATAATACTCATTCGTATATTCATTAAAAAGCTCAAGGTTTCTTCCTCTATATTTTCAACCAATGCTTTTAAATTAAAAAACACATGTTTATCAATATGATATTTAAGGTTTTTACGATATTGATATTTTACATTTTTTTCTTTGTTTTTGCTATCTGAAAAATAGGATATTAAGATGGTTTCCGGCGATTCGAAGACATAATTCCCTATTTGAGATAACAAAAGACTAATGCCATTTTGTAATATTTTTTCAGCCTCAATCAGATACTCTTTATTTTGCACATCAACAATTGAGGTCATTTTTCTAAGGTATAGTTGATGGTTTCGTGTGACTGCCTTTTGAAATTCAAACTTACCATGCTGCTGTACCTCTTTTTTAAGTACGGTAACATTCTGCCTTGAGACATCTTGAATCTTATCCAGAATGAAGTTCAACTGCTCAATAGATGCATCAAATGTAGTGTCTAAGAACTGCTCCCCTATAGCACACAGTTTATGATCAAGTTTTTCCAGACGGCTTCCTAGCACTGCATTCTCCAATGAGGGAAAGGGAGGTAAAGAAATTAAGGCTGCCTTTGATTCGTCGGATTTTACCTTAACCACCTTTTTATCAATCAGATTCAACTCTTCAAACTCATGTGACGGACGAAGTAACAACGTACTTGACGGAAGCTGAATTATTCTGTTTATTTTATCTATGTACTCCTTTGATAGAGTAACAATATTGGTAGAAATACCTAACATCAATAGATCGGCAGCATTTGATTCTGAATGGATAATATCTTCCACAGTTCTCGAACCAAAATCATCTGACAATATTTTAATATTGGCCTTTATTCTTTTTTCTGAGAGTAAGGCTGATGTTTCTCTGAATATTTTGTCGTGAATAGATGAGTTACTGTTAATAATAAGTAACCTCACATTTGAATCTCGCCACTCAGGCGAGGTTTGTAGGAATTTCAATAAGTTTAAAGCCAGGCTTAAAAATCGTCCTTTACCGTTCCACCATATATCAATATTTTCCTTCTTCCCAAAGCCGTTGTCTCTATCGTAATCTAAGAAAACGGTATTCATATTTTTGGTTTTCAGGTCATTCAACACCCTAACTAAAAAGTCTTTGTTCCCCACCTGTTTGCTCCAACCCATTAAAACGGTATTGGGTTCGAAACCACTAAAACCATATACACTGGTAACAGTACTTATCCCTTCCTCTACTGAATGGCAAGGCAAATCACGGAGGAAATATCTTGCTTTCTGACCCTTTTTCTCGTATTCTCGTGGCAATGGGCGAACAGCATTAGCATCCACTCTTAGATTAAAATCGGTTAAAGCCCCTAGTTTTCCCGAAAGATCTAATCCTAACTCAACCAAATGCGGCCTGACTTTTTCGCCTCCACTAAACAGTACAATATTAGGACGCCAATTCCGTGAATTATCTCTTTTTGCACTAAGTTTAAGCAGAGCCTGTTTTGCCATATTCATCCAGAAACTACTCCAGGCATCTCCGCTTTCCAGAATCAACTCTTTTCGTTGCAAAAAGAAATAAAGCATTCCTAATACTACTGTTGCTCCTGCCAGTGCTATAAAATCCAGCAAAATCATTACAATAAAAGCGGCTAATGCACCTAATACACTCACAAATCGAGGTATTCTAAATGCAGGCCTAAAATCGGAGCTCGACCAGCTTTCTATGACTGATGCTAAATTCAGAAATCCATAGGTAGTAATAAAAAACATGGAAACAATACGAGCGATAACATCCAGTTCTCCTATTAAAATACCTATTTCAGCAATCACAAATGTCAGCAATAATGCATTGCGAGGCTCATTTGTTTTTCCTGTTCCCTTGCCTAAAGCCTTCGGTGCAATTTTATCCATGGCAATAGCCTGCAGTATTCTGGGGGCTCCAAGAATACTACCCAGTGCAGAAGAAAGTGTGGCACCCCATATACCTGCTATCACCAGGCCAGGAACAAGTGATATTTTAAATAATATCTGAGGATCGTTGACCAATGCATCTGCATCCACAGTATAAGAATAAAATAAGGCCAGCCCTATATAAACGACAAAACCAATACCCACGGCCATCATGGCTCCAACAGGTAGAGATTTACTTGGGTTTTTAAGATCTCCAGACATAGATACTCCAGCCTCAAAACCGGTTACCGCCGGAAAAAATATACCAAACAAAACCATAAAAGGGGCAGCAGTAGCAATGGGTGTTAAATGCACCTCACTGGGCGTAAAATCATGGTTGCCCAGAAAAATAGAAAGTAATGACAAGCCAATGGCTGCCATAATAAAATACTGCGATTTAATAGCCAGAGAAGTACTGATAAAGGTTATTGTAGTAACCGCCATCAGTACAATGGTTCCTGTTATTCTAATCGTTTGTATATTGTTTGTTAAGCCCCAGTATTGCAGAAAACTTTCTGAAAAACCAATCAAATACAGGCTTACACTAAAAGATAAGCCTACAAACAAGGCCAATCCCAAAGTACCTCCTATAGGAAGGCCCAGGCTTCGGGAGATCATAAAATAAGTACCTCCATTTTTTACTGGTTTGTCCGTTGACAAGGAAGCTACACTTAAACTGGTGGTGATAGAAATAATATGAGCAATAACTATAATCCCTATCGTATTAATTAAACCTGCCTGTCCAATAATGACAGGAAAGCGTAAATACATAATTACACCTAGAATGGTTAATATCGACGGTGTAAATACTCCTCCAAAAGTTCCAAACTTTTTTATTTTGCCCATAATTTAGGTATCTTATCTTTGATCTATGATTCAATAAAAAGCCACTTAACTTAAAAAGTTAAAGATACTGTTTCTAAAACTTAATTTCACTATCTCCTTTTGTTAAATCATAATCCGCATTGTCATTCAACTATTTATTGATACACATTTATTTTATACATTCTAAATGTACTACCTTTTTTGTGGCTAAACAGCTAAAATAGGCAGTACGAATATGCTGATTAAGGCTTTCTTTTCCCATAATTTAAAACTATTTATTTATAGTTAAAAAATTAATCAGTAACTTGATTCGGATGATACGCTTGTTATACTGTTAAATTTTGATATAATTGTTAAAGATTATGACTACTAAAGAAAAATGGGTCACATTATGGAATCACCGTAAGCATTACGATCAATTGACAGGTTGCAACATTTAGTAAAAGCAGAAGGATCTTTTTAGTGACCTACGCAAAAAATTAAGTCACAAAAAAAATATTATTTCATGAAAATATTATTTCCTTTTGAACTGGATAACCCTCTATATAACCAATGTTATGTATTTGCGGTCAAATTTGCAAGACTCTTACAAGCCGAATTAATTATGCTTCATGTTTTTGATATTGAATTAGATAACAACATCACAAAAGCAAAGTATAATCAGATGGTCAAAAGCAAATGGTTAAATGCATACAATCAGATTACCCGTTTTAATAGGTATTACATTGAGCAACATGCCGATACCAATAATGATTTACGAATAAGATTTGATCATAGATTTATTCATGGAGAATGGTTGAGTGAGATCAGAAAAATACTAAAGTTAGAAACAATTGATTTGGTAGTGTTACCCATATCTGAAGAGGAGAAACAAAACAAGAAGCAGTTCAAAATAATTGATGATGATATCTTTGAAAAAAATAAAGCTTCCGTGTTGGTGGTTCCTCCTAACTGTACTTATCAACCAGTAAATGAAATTGTATATGCAACAGATTTAAAAAAGCTAAATTACAACGATTTATATCTTAAGAACGTCCTGACCTTTGCGAAAGCCATTGATTCAAGTATTCATTTTGTACATATTACAAAATCCGAAAGCGGAATTGATCCTCAAAATACCGAGGAATATAATACGATTATGAATATACTTGAAAAAAACAAGCAACATGTATTTAAGAGCTTTCACGGAAAAAATGTGATGGATGCCATACAGGATTATATTATACAAAGCAAAGCAGGTTTGCTGGTTACCGTAAAGCATGATAGATTTTTTCTTGAATCCCTTTTTCATAGAAGTGTAACTGATCAATTACTACTAAAAGCTAACATTCCTGTTTTGGTAATGAGAGAAAAAGA
>JBFHKL010000019.1:0-27094 GCA_041595375.1 Saccharicrinis sp. | reverse complement strand
GATGAAATTAATGTAGCCAGAGGTGCATCAGATATGATCAGGTGGCAAACATACTCGGGAGATGAAGAAGCAAAACCAAATTTAACTCAAAAACGGGAAACCCCTCTTAAAACAGAGGAGGAATTAAAAATAGAATTCTTATCCGGCTATTCTGCAGATAAAATTATTAGGAACCAGTCTTATAAAATAGGCCACCTGATTTCAGAAAAAATTCAGTGTAAATATTAATTTTTTAATACATACATATTATTTTTGTAATTCAACAAAAGCCAATTAACATGTTATTACATTGCATGTTAATTGGCTTTTATTGTATACCTTCCTTAATATTTATTCCTTGATCCATGTTACTTGAAACCTTTTCCCTTTATTCTTGAAGCCTGATTATTGCAGCTATGGGCCCCCGTCTGCGTTTTTGAGGTCGAGAATACAAACCCGGAGTCTGGATCATTCGAATGAAATCATAGACTAAAACTTAAAACCCTTCTACCTAATTCTAAAACTTCCTCAAGCTCTTAGCTAGCGGTGGCCTGCCGGAAAGGAAGGCCAATGATGGAGTGAATACCTTTTCTTGTGATTCTTCTTCTGTGGGCTTGTCCTTTGTCAAGTACGATAAAAAGGTGCTATGTTTACCATGAATTAATAAAGACTAATGAGAACGTATACACATTTATTCTGCGATGCATTATAAAAATATTATCTTAGCGATTCCTGTCAAAATCATAGTACATGCAAAAGATATTTTTCCTGTGTTTGTTTTTATTGTTCGCATGCATTCCGTTTAAAGCAGAAAACAAAAAAGTACTGGTGCTTCATTCCTACCATCCGGAGTTGGAGTGGACTGATCATGTAAATAAGGGAATCAGGAAATCGATTAATGAGGAGAGAGATAGTGTAGCTTTTGTTTATGAATATCTCGACCGAAAAAGAAATGTAGGAGACACCTATTACCACAAAATAGTTGAGCTTTTTACCTTGAAGTTTCATCAGAATCACTTTGATGTAATCATTGTGTGTGATAATGAAGCTTTGCTTTTTGCGTTAAACAACAGAAAAGAATTTTTTGCAGATATACCTATCGTTTTTTGTGGCATTAATAACTATCAGGATTCTTTATTGGCTGGACAAAAAAATATTACCGGGGTGATTGAAAAGCCGGATTTTAAAGCCACTTTGGATTTAATAGCGCAATTTCATCCGCAAGCAAAGAACTTGTATATTATTAATGACAATAAAACTACCACTGCCCGGGAAAATAAAAAGCTGCTTTTTAGTCTGGAGCAAAAAAATGAGTATAGATTTGATTTTCATTACTGGGAAAACATAAGCCCGGCTCAGATCAAAGACAGTCTGAAGCATCTGGAAAAGGAAGATGTGATTCTACTATCGACTTATAACAGAGATACCGAAGGAAATTTTATCTCTTATAAAGAAAATAGGGCTTTCATAGGTAATGATATCCTCAATCCGGTTTACACTACCTGGTTTTTCTTTATGGATTCACCGGCTATAGGAGGAAAAATGATCAGTGGCGAAGATCAGGGACAGATGGCAGGACAAATGGCTTTGCAAATTCTTCACGGTAAGTCTGCCGATGCCATTGCAGTCAATAAAAAAAGTTTAAGTAAATATATATTTTCTTATCCAGCTCTTCAAAAACATCACATCTCCAAGAGTCAATTGCCTAAGGATGCTATTTTGCTGCATCAACCACCTAATTTTTATCAGGTCAATAAGAAAATTATTCTGGGAATATTTTTTACTGTATTTGTCTTATTCTCTATCATCCTTATTCTTTTTAATGCTATCATACGCAGGAAAAGAGCTGAGTTATCTCTGCTCGAGAAACAGCAGAGCCTAGAGAAAAGCTATTGTTTTCAAAAACTCAATGCACATATCGTGTCTCTGCTGAACTCTACCAATGATTTTACTCTTGTGACCGATCAAATATTGAAGGCGATCATCGATAATTACCATATTGGAAAAGTGTCTTTATATCATTTAAATAGTGAAGAGAATATAGAATCAATCATAGGAAGCAATATATCTCAACGAGGAGGTGGGATAAAGGAACTAGAGGTAGAAGAGTACTTTAAGCTAAGGCGCATCATCAATGTGATTAAAGAAAAGGGTGTTTTCGTATCCAATGATCTTTCTAATATGAGCCAGGAAGAACAGGTTTTTTATCAAAAAAGAGAAATTGGTTCTATTGTACTCTTTGTAATTAGGATAGGAGACAGGATATTTGGTATCGCAGGCTTCGCTCAAAAAGAGCGCTGTGAGTGGACCGAAGAACAGGTGAATGAGTTTGCTACCATCGTACGACTGATATCCAATGCCTGGGAACGTAATGTGCAAATGAAAAAACATTTGTTGGCAGAACAGCGTAATCTTAGGGCAGCACAGATGATTGAACAGAGTTCACGTATGGCTTCTATAGGTGTTATGGCCTCGGGAATTACCCATGAAATTAACCAGCCGCTGAATGCTATTAAAGTGAATCTGGGAGCTATACGATACTGGGATAAAAGAAACAGTGGACAGCTCCCTGAGTTTATACAGGGAAAGCTAGAAAGTACCTTGAAAGGTCTCAATAGGATAGATGGCATCATTAGGCATATGCGTAATTTCTGGATTGCTCCTTCTCAAGCGGATCCTCTGGATAGGGTGAGTTTGAATGAGGTCGTTGGAAGCGCTTATTCTCTGGTAGAAAGACAGCTCATAGAACATGGTGTTCAGGCAGCTGTTATGCTTCCTGAAGAAGAAGTAATGGTACAGGCCAATTCCATCCAGTTAGAGCAAATAATCATTAATTTAGTGGTAAATGCCATTCAGGCTCTGGATAAGTCTTCGCATGCCAATAAGATTATTCATATCAGAGTAAATGAGGAAAAAGAACAAGCTGTATTGGAGGTTGAAGATAATGCCACGGGTATTGATGAAGAGATAGGAGAAACCCTTTATGATCCTTTTTATTCCACCAAGACTAATGGAGGAGGAACGGGACTGGGAATGGCATTGGTGAAAACCTTTGTAGATAAGTTAAAGGGCTCTATTAAGTATTATAATAATGATCTTGGGGGAGTTACTTTTTGTGTTTCATTGAATAAATAATTGTAGAAAGTGAATTTATTGGTTGTTGATGATGATGAATTAAGCCGCAGCTCCGTGCAGGAGTTTTTGTCGGATCAGATGGGACATAAGGTGTATGCAGCAGAGAACGGGATGTTGGCATTGGAGCTCTTTCGTAGTGAAGCCTTTGATGTGGTGATTACGGATTTGAAGATGCCGCTTATGGGAGGTATCGACCTGTTGAGGGAGGTGAAGAAACTTGCACCTCAAACAGATGTGATCATTATGACTGGTTATGCTGACGTGGAGACTTCTATAGCAGCTCTTCGTCTGGGGGCCACCGATTATCTGCTCAAGCCTTTTGAGGTAGAAGATCTGGCACAGGTGATTCAGCGGATAGAGGATTTTAATCGACTACAACATGAAAATGCTGCACTTAAAGATACATTAAAGACTAAAGAAGAAGCAGTTAAAGAGAGTAAAGCACAGATGAATGCACTTCGGTCTGCATTAAGACAGGTAACCCATGGGTCTGATATCGCTTTTTTCTCCTCTTCTATGCATAGTATCGTGAGTCTGTGTCAGAATCTTCATCAGGAAAGAGATGTACCAGTGCTGATAGAGGGCGAGACAGGTACTGGTAAGGAGGTGATTGCCAAGCTCATTCATAATGGAGGGAAGGAAAGCGAAGAACGCCCCTTTATTCCTTTGAATTGCGCAGCTATATCGCCTCAACTATTCGAGAGTGAGTTATTTGGTTATGTAGAAGGAGCTTTTACCGGTGCGCGTAAGAATGGCGCTGCCGGAAAGCTGGAATTGGCCCAGGGGGGAACTATATTTCTGGATGAAATAGGGGAACTCCCGCTGGAGTTTCAACCCAAATTATTACGTGTATTGCAAGAGAGAGAGATTTACAGAGTAGGAGGGGACAAAGCCATTTCCCTGGATGTGCGTTTTATATTTGCGACCAATCGCGATCTAAAAAGCATGTCAGAGAAAAAAGAGTTTAGAAGTGATTTGTATTACAGGATGAACCTGGGCAATATAGAAGTGCCTCCATTAAGGGAACGTACAGAGGCTATTGTTCCTCTGGCTCAGCTGTTTTTGGAACGTTTTGCCGCCAAACGAAATCGTAACTTTCGATTTATCACTGAGGAGGCGCGAAAAATACTGATGCAGTACACCTGGCCTGGTAATATTAGAGAACTGCAACATACCATTGAAAGGATTGTGCTGTTATATAATGAAGAGTATCTTGGGCAAGAACATTTGACTTTTTTGCAAGAAGGGCATGGAGCAGGAGTTTCTCAAACCGGAGGACATATACTGGAACCAGGAAAAATACAACTGCCCGATGCTCAGTTGTCGCTCAGAGAGATTGAGAATGAGATATTGCTGAAAAGTCTTCGGAAATTTGACAACAACAAGACCAAAGCAGCAGAATATCTGGGACTGACGCGTAGTGCTTTCAGAAGCCGGCTCGACAGAATTTAAATCCATCATATTTGTGCACGATAAGGATACATAAGTGGTGGTTCAAATCAGCCAGGTGGTTTAAATCAACCGGTTATTTTAAACCAGCGGCTAAATACAACCAATTTTGTCTTTGAGGTAAACTGATATTGTTTTAAAATTACTGTCTTGTAAGTATTTGGTATATAATGGATTGATGATTGTGTTGCGTTGTGGCAAATACGTAATATAATAGGTGGCACGAGTGTTGATTATGAAGGAGCGTTTGTTAATTAAAATCTACACTTTTATGAACGCGCTACTCGCATTTTCGCCAATTTTGCTGACCATTGTCTTGATGGCTGGTTTTAACTGGCCCGCTAAGAAAGCTTTGCCACTGGCATTAATAGCTGCTATTGCAGTTTCTTTTCTACAATGGGATATGTCATTGGATCATATTTTTGGATATACCTTTTTTGGCTTTTTAAAGGCCGTGGATATTCTGATCATTATATTTGGTGCTATCCTAATTTTAAACACACTTAAGCTTTCCGGAGCAATGGCCACCATTAACAATGGTTTTAGTGGTATCACCAAAGACCGCCGTATACAGGCCATCATCATTGGTTTTATGTTTGGTGCTTTTATTGAAGGTGCTGCAGGCTTTGGTACGCCGGCAGCCTTGGCAGGCCCCTTATTGGTAGGACTAGGATTTCCTCCTTTAGCAGCTGCAATAGTTGCTCTGATATTCAACAGTGTACCTGTAACTTATGGTGCTGTAGGTACTCCTATCTTTGGAGCCATGAGTACACTAGAAACTAACCTGATGGGTGCTGGAACTAACCCTGAGGCTTTTAAACTGGCGCTGACCAACTGGATTGCTATTCCCAATGGTATAGTAGGTGTTTTTATTCCTCTGCTGGGGATTATTATCATGACCAGAATATTTGGTAAAAGAAAATCAATTAAGCCTGCTCTAGAGGCACTTCCGTTTGCCATTTTTGCCGGCTTGTCTTTTATGATTCCTTATGTACTGATTGCCTTGATCTTTGGTCCCGAGCTTCCTTCGTTAGTTGGAGCCTTTATTGGGTTGGGGATTGTGATATTTGCTGCCAAAAAAGGCTTCCTGGTACCTAAGAATGTATGGGATTTTCCTGATCAATCACAGTGGCCCAAAATATGGCGTTCTAATGTGGATACTGGAGATACTGGCAAAGCAGAGATGTCGCTGCTTAAAGCTTGGTCACCCTATCTGTTGATTGCTATTATATTGGTTATTACTCGTATACCTATGTTTGGACTCAAACAGATTTTGGTGGATCAAACCATCAGCTTACGTAATGTGGCGGGTATTGAAGGACTCGATTATCAATTAAAGTGGGCCTATTTGCCCGGTATACTGCCCTTTATCCTAGTGGCTATCATCACACATTTTATTCATAAGATGAAAATGAAAGATGTGCTGAAAGCATGGAAACTTACTCTCAGACAAATCAGTGGGGCAGCCATCGCACTATTTGCAGGTGTGGGTATGGTGCAGTTAATGTTAAACTCCGGAACCAATGGAAGTGGATTGAACAGTATGCTAACTGAGATGGCCAGAACATCGGCGGACTTGTCGGGCAATGCTTATCCTATGTTTGCTACCCTGATTGGTATGCTGGGTTCTTTTATGTCAGGATCGGCTACCGTTTCCAATATTTTATTTATGTCATTTCAGTTTGAGACAGCCACAATACTTCACTTCTCACAGATTTTGGTTCTCTCTATGCAAGGCATTGGCTCAGCCATAGGAAATATGATTTGTGTGAATAATGTTGTGGCCGTTACCGCTACTGTTGGATGCCTTGGCACCGGAGGTCGTATTATCAGAACTAATGCCATACCAGCACTAATCTATTATCTGATGATTACCTTGCTGGTAGGCACGCTCATTTATTCAGGTTTTGCACCGGCTTTATAGTTTTAAAAAAAAGTAATAAATAATATATTGTCATACAGGATATTAAGCAAGTTTTTGATGCTAAAATCAATGCAGATATACTTGTAATGACTCAAAAAATAATTAAGATGCTAACAGGAAATTTTAAAAAGTTTTACGATGAGATTAAGTCTACGATAGAAACTTCTCGTTTGTATACTGATGAGATTCGCAATTTAGCCTACGGAACAGATGCAGGTTTTTATCGTTTAATTCCTCAAATTATCATCCGAGCAAAAGATGAGAACGAGGTTCAAAAGGCCATGCTTCTGGCCGATAAATACAGCTTACCGGTTACTTTTCGGGCTGCCGGAACAAGTTTAGCAGGCCAAGCTATTACTGATTCTATTTTAATAGTTGCAGGAAAACACTGGGAGGATTTTGATATTCTTAATAATGGAGAGCTTATTCGTATGCAACCAGGATTGGTTGGAAGTCGCGCCAATAACTTGTTGGCTCCTTATGGACGAAAGCTTGGACCTGATCCTGCATCTATTAATTCTGCAATGATTGGAGGAATTGTCATGAATAATGCTTCCGGAATGAATTGTGGAACTCACGAAAATTCGTATAAAACGATTCAGTCCGCGCGTTTGATTTTTACCGATGGTACTATTTTAGATACCGGAGACGATAAGAGTAAAGAGGAATTTAAAAAGACGCATGGCAATTTTATTCGTAAAATAGAAGAGATGCGCGATAAGGTGCGTAGTAATAAAAAGCTGGCTGAGTTAATACGTCACAAGTATAGTATCAAAAATACAACAGGTCTAAGCATTAATCCTTTTATCGATTATAACGATCCTTTTCAAATTATTGTTAATTTGATGGTTGGATCAGAAGGAACTTTGGCTTTTATGTCTGAGTTGACCATGAAAACTGTGGTTAATCCTAAATTCAAGGCCAGTGCCATGATTTATTTTCATGATATTGTAACAGCGTGTCAATCGGTAGTAACCATGAAACCAGGTCCGGTACATGGAGCCGAAATGCTTGACCGTGTTGCTCTTCGGTCAGTGGAAAATGCGGATGGTATTCCTGCCTTTATCAAAGATTTACCGGATGGGGTAACAGCTATTTTGGTGGAAACACTTGCCAATAGTCAAAAAGAATTGGATGCCAATATCAAAGAAATTAAATCTCTATTATCAACATACGAAACAGTTCATCCCATCGAATTTACCGATAAGGCTGAGGAGTATTCCAAATACTGGGATATCCGTAAAGGCGTTTTCCCAGCTGTTGGAGGATTACGTGAAACAGGTACCACTTGTATTATTGAGGATGTGGCTTTTCATATCGAAGATTTACCTAAAGCAACTCTTGAATTACAGGAACTTATTGCTAAATACGGATACAAGGATGGTGTGATTTATGGTCATGCTTTGGAGGGGAATTTTCATTTTATCTTCAACCAGAATTTTGATAAACCTGATGAACTGGAGCAGTACAAAAGCTTTATGCATGAGGTAGATCATTTGGTAGTTGACAAATACAAGGGGTCGCTTAAAGCGGAGCACGGAACAGGACGTAATATGGCACCTTTTGTAAAACATGAGTGGGGCGAAGAGGCATACCAACTTATGAAAGACATTAAACAATTATTCGATCCTAAAACATTACTAAACCCGGGTGTAATTATTAATGATGATCCGGAATGTTATACCAAAAATTTTAAAACTCTTGCTCCTGTTCATGATCTGGTAGATAAATGTATAGAATGTGGTTTCTGTGAGGTCAATTGTTTAACGGCAGGTTTTACTCTTTCGGCTCGCCAACGTACTGTTGTTCAGCGCGAGCTAAAAAGATTAGAAATGACTGGTGAAGATCCAGAACGATATAAAATTTTGAAGAAAGGATTTGATTATTTGGGAGAACAAACTTGTGCAGGAGATGGCTTGTGTGCAACCTCTTGTCCTGTGGGAATTGATACCGGTAAATATATCAAATACCTACGCTCATTAAATGTAGATACTCCGCGGGCTTTTAAAATTAGTCAGAAAGTAGCCGACAATTTCTCTACCGTAGGTTCGGTTATACGTGGGGGCTTAACGTTTGTAAATGGTGTGCATACTGTTATGGGATCTACCTTGTTGGGTGCTGTTGCCGGAGGCGTGAGAACATTGAGTGGAAATAATATTCCTTTGTGGACACCTGCTATGCCCAATGGAGCGAAGGCTCCGGTTGCCAAACCTATTAACACAGAAAATCCTTTACGTGTGGTTTATTTTCCATCATGTATTGCACAAACAATGGGACCTGCTAAAGGAGATCCTTATAAGGAACCATTGCATATGGTTACTCAGAAATTGCTTAAAAAAGCAGGTTACGAAGTGATTTTCCCGGAAGGAATGAGCAATTTGTGTTGTGGTACTCCATGGGAGAGTAAAGGTTTGGTGAAGCATGCCGATCAAAAATCATCAGAACTCGAAGCGGCTTTGTTGAAAGCTTCGGAGAATGGGAAATATCCTGTCCTTTGTGATACATCTCCATGTTTGTATCGTATGAGAAGGGTCATGGACAAGAAATTAAAACTGTACGAACCAGTGGAGTTTATTGACAGCTTTTTAATGGATAAACTGGACTTTAATAAAGTAGACGAGGTGGTGGCTGTTCATTCAACCTGTACTACTACAAAAATGGGTTTAAAACAAGTTTTAAAATCGGTAGCAGAGGCTTGTGCTACGCATGTGATTTTGCCTGAAGAAGTTGGTTGTTGTGGTTTTGCTGGCGACAGAGGATTTAATTACCCTGAAGTAAATAAATATGCGCTTCGTAAGCTTCATCCTGTAATTGATGCCAACAAGGTAGTTGCCGGTTATTCAAATAGTAGAACCTGTGAAATAGGATTGAGTACCAATGGTAAAGTGCCTTATATGTCTATTATTTATTTGGTGGATAGAGTGACTACTAAAAAAGCAGTTGAAGCAAATTATAAGAAAAAGAAAATAGAAAAAAAGATAGCTGTTATTTAGGTTCATCTGTTTGTTTTGGAACAATTGAAAGGGGAAATACCGAAGAGAAGTTATTTTGAATTGACGTAAGATACTTAAAGATGCTGATAGGAGATTATAAAGTTTTATACGAGCGATTATTAAAACTCATTGATAAAAAAAGGATGTTTCATGATCCTTTGCATACCCTTGCCTATGGAACTGATGCCAGTTTTTATCGTCTGATACCTAAGATCGTAATTAATGCAGTTGATGACAATGAGGTGTCCTTTGTTCTGAAGACATGTAGTGAGTTAGCCTTGCCGGTTACTTTTAGGGCGGCAGGAACGAGTCTTTCGGGTCAGGCCATTAGTGATTCGGTGCTGTTAGTGGCCGGAGAAAACTGGAAGCAGTACCATATTCTTGATGGGGGCCAACGTATTCAGTTGCAACCGGGTGTAGTAGGAGCACATGCCAATCAGGCCTTGCTTCCTTATGGTAAAAAGATAGGGCCTGATCCGGCATCTATCAATGCAGCTATGATTGGTGGTATTGCTGCCAATAACGCCAGTGGTATGTGTTGCGGGACCTCAGAAAATTCGTATAAAACAGTAGATAGCATGAAGATCATTCTGGCAGATGGAACGGTCCTGGATACGGGTGATGAAGTCAGTAAAAAGGCTTTTGAGCAATCGCATGCGCAGATGTTATCTAAACTTAAAAAACTGGTGGAGAATGTCAATCATGATGAGATTCTTAGCGAACGCATCCGCCATAAATTTAAAATGAAGAATACCACCGGTTACAGTCTGAATGCATTGGTGGATTATTCTGATCCTTTTGATGTTCTGGAGCATCTGATGATTGGTTCGGAGGGTACGCTGGGCTTTATATCAGAGATAACTTATCGCACAGTAGTGGAACACCAGCATAAGGCCAGTTCTTTGATGACTTTTCCCGATATAGAGAAGGCATGTAATGCTGTCTCCTTGTTGAAATCAGAACCTGTATCCGCCGTGGAACTGATTGACAGAGCAGGTCTGCGCTCAATGGAGAATGATGAGTCGGTACCTTCCTATCTGAAAGAGCTCTCTGAAGGGGCTTCTTCTATACTGGTTGAAGCCCGCGCATCTACCAAAGAGGAACTTAAGGAGAAGATCAAACAAATAGAGGATGCCATAATAGGGATTCCTACAGAGATTCCTGTGTCTTTTACCGATGTTCCAGCAGAGTATGCTAAACTATGGAAGGTACGTAAGGGTTTATTTCCAACGGTGGGAGCTATGAGGAAGACAGGGACCACCGTCATTATTGAAGATGTGGCTTTTCCGGTACCGCGATTAGCAGAGGCTACCTTGGCTCTGCAGGCTCTATTTTTGAAGCATGGTTATACCGAGGCAGTGATCTTTGGCCATGCGCTGGAAGGAAACCTGCACTTTGTCTTTAACCAGGATTTTAATGATGACAAGGAGTTGACACGTTATAAGGAGTTTATGGATGAGCTTACTGTATTGGTCACTGAGGGCTTCGATGGATCCTTAAAAGCAGAACATGGCACAGGACGAAATATGGCTCCTTTTGTAGAGAAAGAATGGGGACATACAGCCTATCAGGTTATGCAGAGGATCAAGGCCATCTTCGATCCACACAATCAGCTGAATCCGGGTGTGATATTGAATAATGATCCGGAAATTCACACGAAGAATCTTAAACCGATGCCAGCGGCACATGAGATCGTAGACAAGTGCACAGAGTGTGGTTTCTGTGAGCCAAGCTGTGTGGCACATAGTCTGACCATGTCGCCACGTCAAAGAACGGTTGTATATCGTGAGATACAACGTCTTAAACGAAGTGCAGAACAACCGCATATATTGGCCTCCTTGCTTAAGGATTTTGATTATAATGTACTGGAGACCTGTGCCACCGATGGTTTATGTGCACTCAGCTGTCCTGTGAAAATAGATACAGGTAAGCTGGTAAAGCATCTGCGTAATGAAGATCATACGGCTAAGCAGAATAAGGTAGCTGCTTATATGGCTGCACACATGGACAAGATTGGACTTTCTGCCCGTTTGAGTTTAAATATGGTCAATGCTTTCCATAGTATCCTGGGTACTTCAGTAATGTCAGGTATTTCCGGAACCATGCGTAAAATATCGGGTAATAGGATTCCTCAATGGAATCCGTATTTTCCCAAAGGTGCACCAAAGGTAAAGCCAGAGCCTGTCAATGATTCAAATCCGGATAAGGTGGTGTATTTTCCATCGTGTATTACACAGTCTATGGGGGTGTCGAAGGACTATGATGAAAAAGAGGCTTTGACCGAAAAGGTAAAGAGCTTGTTGAAAAAAGCTGGTTTTGAGGTGATATACCCCAAGGGATTGTCTAATTTATGTTGTGGGATGGCATACAGCAGCAAGGGATTTAAAGAAACAGGTAAGCAAAAGTCGGATGAGCTGGAGGAGGCCCTTTGGGAGGCTAGCGAACAGGGTAAGTATCCTATACTTTGCGATATGAGCCCTTGTCTGTATACGATGCGCGATAATATGGAACCTCGTATGAAGCTTTATGAACCTATTGCTTTTGCGCTGGATTATCTGGTTCCTAAGCTGGATTTTACGCCGATAGATGAGACCGTGAGTGTATTTGCCGTGTGTAGTGCTAAAAAAATGGGGGTAGAGGATGACCTGGTCAAGTTGGCTGAGATGTGTGCCACAAAAGTCGTGAAACCCGATACAAACTGCTGCGGCTTTGCGGGAGATCGTGGATTCACCTACCCGGAATTAAATACTCATGGCCTGCGAAACCTAAAGGAGCAGACTCCTTCGAATGTGAAACATGGCTATTCTACCAGCCGTACCTGTGAGATTGGCCTGACAAAAAATAGCGGTATCTCGTATAAATCAATCCTTTATCTGGTAGATCAGGTAAGTACAGCAAAAGAAACAAGTCATACAACAATGTCCACAGCGATTCATGAGAATGCTGAACATTAAACTTTTTTGTTTATTATTTAATACTTAGAAGGCAGTCTTCGGGAAAAAAATTTCTGGAGGCTGCTTTTTTATCTATTTATAATGGTGTTTACAGCTCCGAAATCGGAATGACAGGCTCTTGATCAAGAGCTGGAGAAAATTATTGAGTATAGCCTATGCAATCATTATACAATAATACCGATTGTATTAATACTAGGGAGATAAAAAATAATGATGCATATAAAATAAGGGTGCTTGAAAAGTTATCTGGGAGCGACCACTATAATTAGTGTTTAGGACTATTACAAAAAGGAAGCATACAAACCCCCTTGGGTAAATGGGGATTTGTAAACTTAACCATAGAAACTATACTGCTTGGTTGATGATAGAAACCCATTTTTTACCAACCTGATATTCATTATCAGGGAGGATTGTTATTTCAGCATCATATAATAACCAGCAGAGGTTGTTGCTTTCACTGGACTGGCTTTGAAAAATAATTTCCAGCTTATCCATCACTTTCTCCGTTGATTTTTGCGATTTAATAGATCGGCTTTGTGTTTGTAAACTGCAATTTTTTAGCTGAGTTAATGAAATACTACTTTTAAATAAATCCTGATTTGCTTCTTGTATTCGTATAAAAAACACCTGTTTTCCTGGTGTTGAAATACCAATGGCAAATTGGGTATTTATATCGAAGTCTGATATTTCGCAATTTTTTTCTGCTGCAAAATCTTTTAATTTTGTTAATAGAGTTTTATTTTTCTTTTTATTATAAACGCTTAGTATGATAACAGGAACAATAAAAATTCCAAGCATAACAAGCCCAGTAATAGTTTTGGCTATATCCATTTTCTTCATATTTAAATATTGATAAATCTAACAGCTTAGGATAGCTGTCAATACATTAGATGCAGTAAGGCATGATACATGCCTTTGGAATAAAGAAATGGATTACCAAAAATAATGGGATGGATACAGAAGAACCAACTGCCGATATTTTACACTTACAGAACCCAACCATTGAGTCTGCTGGGTAAGGTCACAAACTATAGATAGATTATATCCAAGTAGTGCATCATTGAATTGGTTGTTCTTGTCTTTGCCTGGGGTCTGCTGAAAACTGTAATTAAAAAGTGATATGCTGCTTTCTGCAACAGGTATAATTACATTCTGAGAGAAGCTGAAGTGTTCAGTTGTACCAGAATCTGATTTTTTGAATAAGCTATCTGAAGGTTGAATATCAACAGCTAAGGCAAGCGTTACCAACCAGCTTACTGCCAGTATATTTAAAATGATATGCCTTATGTGGTTTGTTAAATTCAACTTTCTCTATTTTTTGAAAGGTTTTATACCGATTTGTTAATGATAAGAGCGTTAATTTTGTTTCGCTTTTAACGCTGTCACTCACTAATCAATCGGCATTATTCCATGCGCTCATTTCATAATTAAAATGGCCTCAAATGTAAACAATAATTGTTTATTTGATGTATTTGTTTATTTAATTTTCAGCTTGATTGATACATAAACACTCGCAAACTTTTTGCAGGTTTTCCTTTTTATCCGTAATTACATTTAATATATCATTCGCTTCAATAACCGATGAACCATTGGGTGTAAAATACTGCTTATCACGCTCAATCATGGCAATAATTGAATTTTGCGGAAAATTTAAATCAACCACTTTTTTGCCAATTATATCAGCATCTTCAGCTATCTTAATTTTTTTGAGAATACTGCTCGGATGCTCTAGCGTTAAGGTCTCTGTAGCCGATTCTGCTTTTTTAGTATCTGGTTTGCCTACTTTTAACCACTTGGCTAAAATAGATAATGAAGTACCTTGGATTAGCACAGATGACACAGAGATAAAAAATACGATATTGAAAATTAATTGGGCCTTTTCTATTCCAGCAAGCAGGGGATAGGTGGCAAACACAATGGGCACAGCACCTCTTAGCCCTACCCAGGAGACAAATATTTTGTTGCGAAATTCTGTTTTAAAAGGAATTAATGACAACAAAACAGCGATAGGGCGTGCAATGAAAATAAGAACGATTGAAATTAATAAACCAATGCCAAAAAGAGGTGTAATTTGAGAAGGAAAGACCAATAAGCCTAGTGTAAGGAAAAGAATAATCTGCATTAACCATGCTAATCCATCAAACATTCGCATGATATTGGTTTTATGAATTAGGCTGTGGTTACCTAAATATACCGCACATATATATATGGCCAAGAATCCATTTCCTCCAACAAAGTTGGTGGCAGCAAATGTTATAAACATTAAAGTAATGGCCAAAACAGGATATAAACCTTCAAAATCAAGATGAAGACGGTTAATGGTAAATTTACTCAAACGACCAAACAAATAGCCTGCTAATGCGCCTAAACTCATTTGTTGAATAAAAAGTATCAGTATCGACCAAAAACTTTTTTCAGGATTCATTACCAATGATAAAAAGGTGATAGTCAGTACGTAAGCCATAGGGTCGTTACTTCCACTTTCAAGCTCTAGAGTAGGACGGATATTGTTTTTTAACCTTAGCTTTTTACCTCTGAGAATAGAGAATACGGCAGCTGCATCGGTAGAAGATACAATAGAGCCAAGCAATAAGCTTTCAAAAAGACTAAAATCGCTTATCCACCAAACAAAAAGTCCCAGTGTAGTAGCGGTAAACAATACTCCAATAGTTGATAATAATAATCCTTCCTTGAGAATAGGTTTGACATTCTTCCATTCAGTATCCATCCCTCCTGAAAAAAGAATAAAGTTGAGTGATACTACGCCTATAAATTGAGCAATTGCAGGGTCATCAAAGTAAATTCCGCCAATCCCTTCGGAACCAGCAAGCATTCCAATGGAAAGGAATAACAATAGGGTAGGGATTCCAAATTTATAGGTTGTTTTACCTGCAATGATGCTTATAAAAAGCAATATTGAGCCAATAAGGATAATGTTTTCTATGGTTATATTCATGCTGGTTAAGTAAGAAAAATTATTTAAAAAAACAAACATAAAACGGGCATGACCAGAGCAAATTTTTCGACACACAACCTGTCCCGCCTACGTGGGAAGTGAATGATTGCAATTTGCACTGATTAGTGAAGTTTTGCTAGTGTTTTTAACATATGTAAAATACCTTTTTTGCCTTCTCACTAATCGACGAGCTTTACCTGATTAAATACCATTTCAACATTTTCGTTAGTAGCTGGTGCTTCACCTTTTTTTAGTCCCAGATCGGTAACTATCAGATGCTTGTAATTTTCAAATTTGTGATGTTCCATCATTTTTTTGCCACAGCTCACCGGGCAACCATCAATAACCAGTACATCTTTGGATTTAAAGTTTTCTATTGATTTTTCGATACCTGCACCTACAACAGCCAGACAACTCATATTTCTTTTTCCTGCAATTTGTAAAGCTCGTGCAACCTTGTCTGATATCATTCCAACATCAGAAGCACCGGAACATGCCATAACTATTTTACTTCCTGCCTTACACTGACATTTTGCTTCTATATTTTCCATTCATGGTGCTTTTAAAATTTAAACTCCATACTTATTCGTATATTATTTTCCGAGTCGGTATAACTATTGTCAGGTATCCATCCCTGATAATTCAATGCTATATTTACGCCTTTAATTGGGGAGTGAGAAACTCCGGCTATTATTTTGTTTCCATCACTATTATTTTCAGCAATCACATGATTCGGGTCATCATACAACAATTTGTCGTAACGGGTAAATAACTCCGTCTTTTGGCCTGCTTTGTATGTTGAGTAGAGCGAATAACCATAACTATTCAAATTATCGGTGTAGCTCAAATGCTTCATGTAATTAAATTCGGCACCTATCTTAAATTTGGGTGATTGCTGAACACCTACAAATGCAGCATACATTTCTTCTGTCTTTGAATCAGCGTCATTGGTTTGACGATTGTGATAATAAAATCTAAGCTGCAGTATTTCTGTAGGCTTGATATTGATACCCCCTGATAATTTTACTTTACCAGACTCATCCTGTGCATTGCGAACACCTTCGCCATTGGTAATGGCTGCATCGAATGAAAAAGCTTCGTTTAATTTGTAATAAGCGATCAAACCTAAGTCACTGCTTGGTATTCCCCAATACAAATCCTGAAAAGTCTGTGCCACATAACGCAGTCCCCAGAATCGTTCCTGTGTAATGTAATGATTTTGAAGAATGGCTCCTCCTTGTAGGGTTAATTGATCATTCACTTTCCACTGAAGGCTCGCAAATTTCAGATACATGGTATAATAAGCACCCTCTACAGAGGTATCATCCACATAATACTCATTGCCTAAAGAATCGGTAACAGTGATTTCACTCACAGAGGTGGCTCTGCCGCGATCAACAATTATTTTGGCACTCCAGTCCTTATTAAACTGGTATTCTAAGCCCAGATGAGCACGGGTGAAATTGTAGTCATAATAATGATCCTCAATTAAATAAGAAGCATGACCAAATACCTGAACAATAGGCTTTAGCTTTTTGAAATCGAATGAAATAGTCTTTGTGGAATCCTGAGCAAGACAGTTAGCAATGCTTACTGCCATAAAAAAAAAGATACCAAGATATTTTTGTGAGGTATTCATGATTAAAATTTTATAGTTTCTTTTGTATCTGAAGGTTTTAAAAAAAACTACCCTCCGGCTAGAGCAAGAGGGTATGGATTGATGATGTAAGTTATGAATAAATTTTGATTATTACAGATTAAAAAAAACATGTAATTATCCTATTTATTGCCTATTAGAGTATAATGTTGAACAAAAATCCCAACAGAATAATAAATAGTGTAATCGTACCAAAGAAAATCCCAATTAATTTCCACTTCATCACTTTTTTTAGCAGCGTAGCTTCAGGTAATGAGAGACCTACAACGGCCATCATAAACGCCAAAGCGGTACCCAGAGGCACTCCTTTAGCTACAAATACCTGAATGACAGGAACAATTCCTGCAGCATTGGCATACATAGGTACGGCAAGTAACACGGCCAGAGGTATGGCATACCATTTATCTGCCGACAAAAATTCAGTAAAGAAATTTTCGGGAACATAACCATGCATAGCTGCCCCAATGGCAATACCAATAATCACATATAAAAGAACCTTTCTAACGATGTCCCAGCCCTCTTTAATAATGGAAGGTAAACGGTTAAGGAATGACGTTTTTTCATCTTCCCATTCTTCAGTTTCCTGTATGGCATTTTTCTGAATCTGAAGTACCCAATCGCTCAGATACTTGTCGAGTTTCAGTTTACCCAGGAAAAAACCGCCAACCATTCCCATCAGAATTCCTGCTCCGGCATAAATGGCTGTTGCTTTAATACCAAACAGGCCTAAAAACATGGCCACAGCCACTTCGTTCACAAGAGGAGAGGTTATTAAATAGGCAAAAGTAACACCCAAAGGAATGCCTCCTTTTACAAAACCGATAAATAAAGGTATAGATGAACAAGAGCAGAATGGCGTAACCGCACCAAAAAACGAGGCGAACAAGTACTCTAAACCATACATTTTTTTGGTAGTCAGGTATATTCTCAAGCGGTCAACAGGAAAGTAAGCATTTACAACACCCATTAAACTGCTGATTAAAAATAGCAGTATTAATATTTTTATGGTATCATAAAAGAAAAAATTAACAGCAGTACCTAGGTGTGATTCTGATTTGAGTTTTAATAAATCATAAGTGAATGAATCGACCAATACCGGTAAATAATGATATAGTGCTACCAAAAGTGGTAAAACTACCACTATTGATAATACCAATTTTATTTTTTTGATTCCCTCTTTATTCATCTGATCGTTACTGTTGAGTGTGTAAGCAACACTTTTCGCGTTGTTTCTTTGCCTTGTTAATAATGAAAATTTACTCATGTGAATAGATATTAGTTCGCTAATTACCGAACAATTTTTTGAAATTTTTTTAGAAAAAAATGATTGCGACGTAATAGATACCTACCACGATAAATAGTACAGCTATTACTCGTCTGAACCAGAATTCAAAGTTTTTTAGTTTATTATAAAGATTACCTATTGAGCCAACGCTAAAGGCAATGAGCCAGGCAAATATGATGACTGGTATACCTGTTGCTAAGGCAAAAATTAAAGGTAAGTACAAGCCACTGGCACTGCTAACTGTCATTGGTATTAACATTCCAAAATAAAGCACCCCGCTATATGGGCAAAATGCTAATGCAAAAACAATCCCAAGCAAAAGAACGCCCCAGAAGCCATTATTCGATTTGTTTTCCATTTTTCCGGTCAATGAACCTATACCAGGAATTTTTAGCTTTAAAATTCCGAGCATAAATAAACCAATGATGATCAGCAACGGACCCAATAGTTTTTCTCCCCATTCCTGAAGTATTCCTGAAAAATTAAACTGGCTTGCACCAAAAAAGAAAAGCAAACCTATTAAGGTGTATGATACAGCGCGTCCCATAGTGTAAACCAGACCATTAACAAATACCTTCCGCTGGCTGTCAATATCCTTGCTGATAAAGCCAATAGCAGTAATGTTAGTTGCCAAAGGGCAGGGACTTATAGCTGTCATCAATCCCAGTATGAATGCAGTAAGTACTGGAAACTGTGAAGTTTCCAGTATATTTTGAAGTATTTCCATAGTCTATATCAATGAATCAATAGTTGTTTTGATTTTTGCTTTTAACTTGTCGGGATGCGTGCGCGCATTCATAAAAGCATAATTGGTCAGGTTAATAACTTGATCTCCTTTAACTATGATTAGCGTTTGACCACTGATATTGTATTTCTTAATCAGGGCATTATCCTTTTCTTCCTCACGGTTTATTGAAGTAAAAGTAGTTTTATCTCCATATAATTCCTTTAAGGTCTCTTCGGTTACAGCTTCAACAGCCTGGCAAGTTGCACAGCGTCGGGTTGCATGAAAATAGTAGGCTTTAACTTCTGCTTCAGTATTATCTTGTGTGCTACAAGTTGTTTTTGAAGCTTCTTTATTAGACGTTCCTGAACAACATTGTGCCGAAACAGAGAGTATTCCTAATAAAAGAATAAAACTTAATGAGCTAATTATTTTTTTCATTTTTTAAGCGATTATTTAGTTATTAATTTCATGATTTCATCTACAGAAGGAACTTTTCCTTTTACAACTACTTTTTCATTGATAACCAATGCCGGAGTGGTCATCACACCATACTCCATTATTTTCATGATGTCTTCTTCTTTTACTACTGTTGCATTAATTCCTGCTTTCTCAACAGCTTCTATGGCTGCTTTCTCAAGTGTTTTACACTTGGCACAGCCTGTACCTAATACCTTAATTTCCATCTCTGCTGGTTTTAAATTTGTTAAATCCATAATTGTATATTATTTGTTCGGTGTTCGGTGAATGACGAACTTTTAAGTTAAATTTTTTTACAACTGAAAAAAGCCTTTAAATAATTCTTGCGCCTCTTTCCAATTCTCCTTATGAATACAATATTTTATTTTTGGGGCTTCAATTTCTCCTTGAATTAATCCGGCATCTTTTAATTCCTTTAAATGACCAGAAAGTGTTGATTTCACAATGGGTAATTCATCATTTAAGTCGCCACTATAACAACAGCTTTGTTTCGAAAGCAATTCCAATACATACATTCGTATAGGGTGTCCCATTGCTTTAGCGTACCTCGCCATTTTTTTTTGCTTATCAGTTAAAACTTCGTTATTCATTAATTAGTTCGTTAAATACCGAACAAAGATATAGTATTTTTTTATTTTAGATCATCTTCAAACTATTTTTTTACTAAAAACGCCGTAATATGATCATTAAACCTGAAGTTATACCAATTATGCTATGAGGATAGCGTTACATAATATCTAGAGCTTTTGATTTGATAAATAGCATAAGTTCTGTTGAAATTTTATAACGTAGAATAAAATTATAAAGCTAACTTCATGGGATTATTATCGATTGCAAATTTTAATAAATAGGGAGTTGGGGAATTCCAATTTAAGCAGACTTCGTTACTGGCATAACTTTCCCAAACATCGCGATAAGCCTGCATGGGTGAAACCTTTTCGGGATATTCCACATCATTGGCATCTTGTTGCCCGTAATTAGGTCCACCGCATACAAAACCTGGTATAGGCGCTTTAAGGCTATCCGATTTAGATGCCCTGTGATGTATATTCATTGGTGATTTGTAGCCCACACCAGTAATCATGGAAAGTCCCAAAGCATTATGACCAAACAAGTAGTTTAAAGATGAATACACGGCATTGGCATATTCCTGTTTGCCCGAAATATGATAGGCTTTGGCTATGACAAAAGCAATATTTTGGATATCACTGTTTGACGCCCATTGAAAATCATTTACGCCTTGCTGATAATCGTAGGTTTGTATACGTTTTGTTAAATCATCAGCACAAACTATGATTCTTTTTTCAAGTTCTTTTAAAATACTTAAAGGCATGTCACTCTTTTCGTGTAATAAAGTAAAAACACCTAAATACCGCATAAAGCTTTTCCATCCATCTCCATAGGTATAGGAAAGATCGGGTAAGTTATTTTGTATATAGTCTAAATACTGTTTTTCGCCGGTAGAAATAAATAGCTCTGATGCCGCCCAAAATTGTTCTTGTGAAGAATCATCATCACCATATTCGCCTGTGACCACACCTGCAGGGTTTTTAAAAATTACATTTGGGTTTTGTACTCCCCATTTCCATGCTTTTTGCGCTTGTGTTAACCATTTTTTGGCAAGTTCGGCATCCTGTTTTTGATAATTGCGCGCCATTTTAGCCATAAAAGCTGCAAAGTCAAAGCTTGCCACAGTGCTTTTGGGCATGATAAAACGAGTTGCTGTGGCTTCATGAGGCATGATGGCATCCGCAAAGCGTTCGGTGGTAAGTTTATGAAAAACACCTCCATCCTGATCTTGCATAGTCGCTATCCAGTCAGCTTCATATTTAATCTCATCCAATAAATCATTAATCCCATTACCACTTTCCGGAATATTTAATGAATTATCAGGATATAGGTCCGGATATTGCTCTAAGGTATAAAGCAATTGACCTGCCGCAAAAGACCCATTTGTAACATACTTGCCAAAATCTCCGGCATCGTACCATCCTTTAGCAGATGCTATACTTCCGCTTTTTTGGGTTGAAGGATGAAAAAATACCTGCGTGTCAGGGTGACCGGCCTCACGTTTCCATATACCTCCATAGGTTTCGGTAATGGGTGAGCCAACCCTTTGGTAATAGTATGATTTAGCAACTGATAAAAGGATCTTGTTGTAAATGTCGTTGCCAATTTTAAAGGGGTAGGAGTATAGTCCATTATTACATTTAATTTGGTAATCACCTGCTGTATTTAGTTCAGAGAAGTTAAATTGTTGAATGGTTTCACCCGATAATTCTGCTTTTTTTGAAGCTTCTACTTTCCCATTCAGCACTTCTTCGCCTGTTTTTAAGTCGATAACAGTAAAAGTCGATAATTCATCCTTGGCAACGATAGTAGCTATCTTTGTGGTATTAGGAAAATAACCGATTTGGTTTAAACGAATATTCTCTGAAGCGGGATGAGTATTTTTTAATGATGTATTGGTATGGATGGTTGTACTTTCGTAATTATTTGAATTCTTTTTAACATGGCAGGCGTATAAGGCTGCAAAAAGAAATATAGATATCAGATATTTCATAGTTGTAGGTTTTATTTTTAAGGTTAAGATCAAGTGTTTATTGTTTTTAAAAATAACAAATAATTTTAATTAAGAAAAAGTGGTATTCAATAGATTTATTATCAAAATAATATCTTAATTTTTAACCTGAAGCTAAATACGAATGCACAGCGTTCGTATTTGTATCAGGCTCATCTATTTTCTTTAGTACATTTAGCAATGAGTTTCATCTTCATCTTCACTCTTTTTATTTCCTTATTCAAATGATCTATACAATCCTCGTTATAAGCTTCAAGCTTTGCCTCTTTATATAGCGAAAGCGCTTTTTTATAGTCGTGCTGATGCTCATAAATTAAGGCATGTAAGCTATAGGTTCGTGATCGATCAACTCCCTTAAGTTTATTGGTGTAGGCTATTAATTTTTTTGCTTTATCATATTCCTTCATCATGATCAGTAACAAAATATAGTCTATACATACATTTATCTCGTTAGGATTGCTAGCCAGTGCCTTTATATAATAATCTTCGGCTTTTTGAAAGTTATTTATTTGCTCGTGATACAACTTACCCATTAAATAATTAGCACCAGCATGCTCATTATTGTGACTTAAGGCATAGCTTAAATTTTCTATGGCTTCTTCAAGGCTATAGGGATATTGATCGAGTGCTTTTATATAGTATTGGTCTGCTAATGTGTTCATAATTATCTTATTCTTCTAAATGCATGCACCGCAATTCTTTTTTTAGTGACTGCCTTTGTGATTTATATTTTTTATTGTTTTTTCTGACCTTAAAATCACTTCCTTCAAATATTTTTATAGGATTACCTCTTGTTATCTCACTGTGATTTTGCCAGTTCTCTTTAATTGTTGTTTTTTTCTGATTGATTTGTTCTAATTGCAATAGCTTAAATAGGCGTTCCTTGGCGAGTTTCTTGTTTTGTAACTGCGATCTGCTATCGGAACACAGAACATGCAAGCCTGTAGGCATATGTGTAGCTCTTATAGCAGTACTCACCTTATTCACATGTTGGCCACCAGGTCCGCCAGAACGAATAGCCTGATAAGTAATGTCCTTATCGTTTATAGGGGCGATGTCGTTAACGAGATTCAACTCATTTATGGCGACATACCAATTCTTTCGTTTATGATTTTTTCGGTATTCACTTTGACCAATCCATTGAATGGTTCCCACCCATTGTTTTACAAAATCATTTACCTTACTACCTTCCAGTTGAATCGTTACTGAATGCAGGGTTCTACTCTCAATCCCTTCTTCGCGGAGGAGGAGGGTGTAAGTTAAATGGTGGTTATTTGCCTCTTTTATAAATATTTTAAGGATTTGAGCCACCACCCAGCAACACTCTGCCGGGCCTCTGCCTGATGTTATTTGTATATTTTTTTCCATGTCTTTATTATTTATCCATTCTTACAATCTGAGGGAAAAATTTTCCTTCAATGTTTACTAAGTCTTTCTGACTCAGCATCACTTCTTCTATATTCTTATAGCTCATTGGTGCTTCATCAACACTTCCTCCAATAATAGTAACTCCATACTGTTTTAGTCTTTTTTTAAGCTCACTACCAGTGATGGATTCTTTGGCTTTTTTTCTACTCATTTTTCTTCCGGCTCCATGCGAAGCAGAGAAGAGAGAATCAGCGTTTCCCTTGCCAGTTACAATGTATCCAGGATCAATCATGTTGGCAGGAATAATACCTAGCTGTTCTTTGTTTGCAGGAGTAGCTCCTTTACGGTGAACAATTAATTCTTTACCCTCATATTTTTCTTTCCAAGCAAAATTGTGGTGATTTTCTATTTTAGCGATAGCTTTTATGCCAAGAGCCTTTGCTAATTTATAATGAATCACCTCATGACACGCCTTGGCATAGTCTCCGGCAAGATTCATCGATAACCAATATTCTTGTCCTGCTTCGGTATTTAAATCGAGCCATGCTAGGTGCTGGGCTTTTTTAGGAAGCAAGCAAGTTTTCATGGCAAGCTGCGTATAATGTTGTGCTATTGATGCGCCTAATCCTCTGGAACCTGAATGAGCTAATATTCCCATGTAATTTCCTGCAGGTATACTCATTTTGTTGTTTTCATTTAATTCAATTATTCCTATTTCTACAAAGTGATTTCCTGAACCAGAACTTCCCAGTTGATTTTTTGCTTTCCCATGTAATTGTTTGAGTAAGGTTGTTTCATGAAATGCCGACCGATCAAGCACTTCATGATCTTCAGTTTGTGTAAATGTTTTGCCTATCCCAAAGTGCGTATTTTCATTCAATGCTGTTTTAATCTGATAACTGTTTCGCTTGATAAATTCAGCCGGAACGTCATAAATGCTCAAGGACATACGACAGCCTATATCCAGACCAATGCCATAGGGTATTACGGCGTTTTCGGTAGCCAGTACTCCTCCAATAGGTAAGCCATATCCAACATGAGCATCAGGCATTAAGGCGCCACAAATGCTTATAGGAAGCTGCATGGCAACTTTCATTTGTTCAATAGTTTCTGCTGTAATCAGCTTACTGCCATAGGTTTTGAATGATTTTTCTAACGAATTTAATTCAAATGACGTACCCGTTTTTATTGGCATTTTTTCTATAAACTCTTCTGCTAGCTTTGAAAATATATCATCATCGATAAATTCTTGAGGATTTATACGAACGTTCTCAAGCAGCTTTAGTTTTTCAGGTTTCGACAGATGTTTAAAGTTCTGTTGCATAATGTCTATGGCTAAACTTTTTGCTCTGTCTGACTTGTAATGTAGTTGTTTAAGGTCTTTGCCTTTTAACTTGTAATTGCCCATTGTGGTGCGATTAAAGTCTAATAATCAATAGTGTATTATTTTATCTGGCAAGAATGAGGTGTGGGCATTTTTTAATGTTCCCGTTAACTCTGCATGAGATTCATGCACGCCAATGAAAATAATATACTCAATTACAGACGATGATGTAGAATTATGATATGCATAGCTGCTAAAATGAATATTAGCGAGCAAATCTATTCTGAAAATATGATATGTAATGATGAACCGAAGGGGTATAAAAAATCCCGATCGATTGGATCAGGACGAAGTATAATGAAGGGTAGAAATTGTTCTATCCTTTCCTGATCGCTTGTTTTGTATGTGTAGTAAATTCTAACATAATGCTTTCCCTTTCTTTGTAAATGATACTTAGGGCGAAATGCCTTGCAAATATAATGTGAATTATTCCTTATTTCCAACTGTTTGTTGAAAATAATAATTTACCGTATCTGTCTTTTTTATAAAATGGCATTCGTTATTTTGTTTAGGTTCGTTTTGTAATATGCTTAATGTGTGTGCTATAGGGTGTTGTTGTGTTGTTTTTTTATGAGGTGGTTTTTTCAAAATATATTTCTATTCAAAATATTGTTTACTAGCTTTTTTTAGCAAATCACCCATCTTTCTACGTAAAGAAGGCGGAGATAATACTTCTAATCCTGGTCCAAAACCAAGCAGTAAGCGTTCCAATTCATAATTAGGAATTAATTTAATAGTAATGACAATTCCATTTTCGTTTCGCTCAATCAATTCTTGTGTCCAATGGATGGGTTTGGTTATGACGTAAGGTGCATTTTCTTGATTAATGGCTAATTTAATGCTTCTAGGTACAAGGCCATGATTCACGGTAACGCCAATAATATTCTCATAATAGGAGTGAGGATGGAATGTATCATCCATTTTGAATTTTATATTCTCTACGGGTTCAAAAGATTCAATACGATCTAAAGCAAATGTGATAATGGTATCCTGATTATAGGCTCCATTGTTTTTTTCAATCATCCAATGAGGCTTACTATCTATGTCACTTATATACATGCTGCTTTGTGGACTTTACGGTGTAAGAAATAACTACTGTTTAAATAAAAATAAAACGCAAATGGCCAGCCAATATTTAATAGTGCATTGTGCGAATATTGAGATGCCTATTGTGATTAATAAATTAGTTGATAAATTTGTTCGAAAAATAAACCTTAACTATGTTCAATAAAACATATAGCTTATTTAGCGTATGATACTAAAATTAAGCACATTAAAATTCAGTATATATTAAGCTTTTAAGGGCTTGGTGTTTCGAAAGATCAAATACCCTTTATTTTCACCATTAGCTTTAATGCAAAAATAGATGAGCGTACCAACAAAAGTATAACAATAGAATTAAAAGAAAACAGTTTAATAATGCAAGAAATTTACTCACCTATAGACTCATACCAAAGCAAATACAAGCAGGAACATAATGAGAATACAACCATTTTTTTTAAAGAAATGGTTGACAAGACACAAATAGATATTGAGGCAAACCGGGCAACAAATAAAAAGATTGCCGATAACAATGGCCAAAGTGCAGACAATAATAAGTTAATTAAAAAGCAGAAAATTTTAAAGGGTTTTGAAATTATCCTTTTGATAGTATCAATCCTAGCTATAGCTTATAGTGCTATACAAATGAGTACGCCTTATAATATGGGCTTAAACATAGGAATCATAATAATAGCAATAGCATTTATTGTTTTGTCTGTTTTTCTGCTAAAAAAAACAAAAAACAAAATATATGATTTACGTAATATTAAAGATAAGCTAGCTGAAATATCAAAACAACTGCATGCCGAAGCAGAAGAGCAGATGCGCCCATTGAATAGTATGTTGCTAAAGAACTATAGTACTGAATTATTTACTAATACAATACCGCTTGTACAGTTTGACACAACATTTGATAGTAAAAGATTGGATTATATGGAAGGTAAATTTGGCTTTGAACCAAAACAACATGAAAAGAATATGGAACAATCCACTCTCTTTGTTCAATCGGGCGAAATTAAAGGCAACCCTTTTTTCATTCGTGAAAATTTACAACATACTATGGGGACTAAGAGATATGATGGATCACTAACTATACGCTGGTCAACGACAGAAAAAGATAGCCAGGGTAATCGCAGAACTGTTCAACATTCCGAGACTTTGTATGCTGATGTAGTAAAGCCGTG
>JBFHKL010000018.1:0-27246 GCA_041595375.1 Saccharicrinis sp. | reverse complement strand
GTCAGCATTTCAGCCATTTCACAACGCGAAGTGATCATGAGTCAGTATATGTATAATAAATACACTATAAATTCTGCCTTTGCCGGATCGCATGATGTCTTGTCGGTCTTTGGCTCCTATCGTAAACAATGGATGGGCTTTGATGATTCTCCTGCGGAAGCATCTTTTACCTTGCATTCCCCTTTGAAAAATGAAAGAGTAGCCTTAGGAGCTCAATTTTACAACGAAACTTATGGGGTAGTTAATAACACTGGTTTTAGTGCCTCTTATGCATATCGTATTCCCTTAAAAAATCAATCGGTTCTTGCTTTTGGTGTTTCTGCAGGTTTGGTAAGCTATCAATCCGACTGGAGTGATGTGGAATTGGTGGATGAGGATCCAAGTGTATTTGGTTATGCTGATCAGAGTACTGCTCCCTCGATTGGTTTTGGGGCAGCTTTATATGGAAGTAAGTATTTTGCGGGACTTTCTGTTCCTTCCTTTATTTATCATGATACTTATCTAACGGAAGAAAACTCGGTAGACTTTACTAAAATTGATTATTTGATAACAGGAGGCTATTTATTTAAGTTAAATGATATGTTATCCCTTCAGCCTTCAGCTTTGATAAGAATGAATTTGGATGATGAAACATATATGGATGTGAGTGCAACGGCGCTGTTATTTCATACCTTAATGATTGGAGCCTCTTACCGCACAACAGATGAGATTATAGGTATGGTGGGTTACCAGGTTAATACCCAATTGAGATTTACCTACAGTCTCGATTATAATATGGAAAGTTTGGGGTCATATAATAATGGTACTCACGAAGTTTCGATACAATATGATTTTGGTTATAAAATCAATTCCCCTAATCCCAAATTCTTTTAATTATGGTTAAATCAGTATTTTTATGCATAGTTATTGTCTTTGTAGGGATGCAAAAGATGGATGTGTATTCCCAGCAATTTACAATTGAACCTATAGCTACTAACAGCTCGTTAAAAAATGATTTTGCTCCTTTTGTTATTGACTCTACTTTATATTTCGCCAGTAACCGTAAGCACGAATTGGTAAAAACGTATCTCGACCAAAATAATGAAGGGCTGTACTGGATGTATAAGGCCGATATTTTAAGTAATGATGATTTTGGAAAGGAGCTACCCGTTTATCCCGATTTATTGGGTAAGCTAAATACGGCCTCATTAACTTGTTCTGAAGATGGAAGCAAAATATTTATAACCAGAAATCAATATTCAACAGTTAAGCGAAGTAAAGGCAAGGAAAATATGTTGGGTATTTTTATTATGGAGAATAATGATGGAAGATGGAGCAGACCTGTTGCATTTCCGTATAATTCACGCAGAAATTTTTCCAATGGCCAGGTTACGGTAACTCCCGATGGAAATACCTTATTTTTTGTATCAGACCAACCGGGGGGATTTGGAAAAACAGATATTTATCAATCGAGTTATAAAGATGGTGAGTGGACAGAGCCTGCTAACTTGGGAAGGATGGTAAATACCGCAGGAAGTGAGTTGTTCCCCTTTTATCATTCATCAGGAAGACTCTATTTTTCTTCAGACAGTCATGGTTCATCAGGAGGATTGGATCTCTTCTATAGTACATGGGATGGTCAAAAGTGGACTGCCCCAGTGCAGCTTGAAGAACCTATTAATTCACCTCAGGATGATTTCTCTTGTTATATCTATCCTGGTGAAACGGAAGGTTTCTTCGCATCCAACCGTTCGGGAAATGATGATATTTATAAATTCTCTAATCCATACCCTTCCTTTCCGGATGCACAGCCGCAGGTAGATGATAATTACTGTTTTACTTTATTCGAGAATGGGCCATTTAAATCAGATACCTTGCCTTATAAGTATCAGTGGCATTTTGGAGATGGAGAAACGGCCTATGGACTTGAAGTAAGGCATTGTTTTCCAGGTCCGGGAATGTATAGTGTTCATTTGAATGTAGTAGATACCTTGGTCAATGTCGATTTGTTTACGGTAGCCCAATATGAATTAGAACTGAAACAAAAGCAACAAATATATATATCCGCTCCGGATACCGTAGTTGTAAACACACCGGTAACCTTATCTGCTGGGAAATCGGTGTTGGGTGATTTCACTGTTTCACAATATTATTGGAATCTAGGTGATACAAATAGGTCCAAAGGTGTAACTATTCATCATATTTTTCGAAAAAAGGGCATATACAAGATTGTTTGTGGTGCCATATCAAGCGATGATATGACGCAAAAAATGAGTTCATCTCGCCAAATAGTAGTTATTGACTAATCAAATACTGATATATGCAACGTAATTTATTGTTTTTATTTTTTCTGTTTTTCACCTGCCAGTTAATAGCTCAGCCTGTGCCTTCTTTAGATGAAAATATACCTTATTTGGTGACATTTGGTAAAGAAGGGGATACTGCCTGGGGAGATAACGATTTTTGTCAGGTGATTTACTTTTCTGTACCAAAGGATCATAGCGATCCGGTATATATCAGGGTGTATGATCCCGAAATAGGGGGAGTGGTTGATGAACAAAAAGGCGAGTGGGATACCCGTATGAAATATAGCGTCTATGGTGGTAATGGAACTCTATCGGATGATGATGCTAAAAATATTAATCTTAGTGGTAACTATACAAGCGGTACCCTTTTGGCCACAAAAACCTTTGGGGAATATGCAAGATACGAAAAGCAATGGTACACATTTGGACCCTTTAATCCAACCGAGGGAGAATACTTACCCGATTATGGCGGATATGTGATAAAAGTGATCATAGAAGGAGTGTCGGGCGATGACGGTAATTTATATTCACTATATATGAGTTCGTTGGCAAATGAAAATCAACAAGTAGAGGGAGCATTTGCCTTTTATTTCAAATATAAGTTCCGCTTGCACGATGATGTGAACGAGGTGTCACATATTTATCCTTTTATCCATGAAGATGTAGTGGCTGTAAAACAAACTAATTTCGATTGGGATAACGATGGGGTAATTCGTATTATCTCTGTCGCTAAAAATGGTGAGTTTTTAAATGTTTCGGGTGATAATGTCTGGAATGAAAGCCGTCATGAGGTTCAGCCGGCAGAGAAAAATACTTCGTACGATATACAAATTATTAAAAAGAAAAGTGCCCATATTAAGAATAATAACGTGGTTATCTTTCTTAAAAATCAATATGGTGACTTAATGCCATTCTATAGTGTGCCTATTGGAGGAATTCCTAAATATAAATACAGTATTGGCATTAGACCTTAAAATAAAAAGATAATTTTTATGACTTATTCTTATAGTCCTTTCATCAAAAAAGCTATTCTTGGTTTGTTGTTGATTGTTCATGTAGTTGCATTTGGGCAATCCTTCGATTTTAAAAGCTTTGATTCGGATATGGGTTTGCCCCAAAATTTTGTTTATTGCCTTAGTCAGGATAATAATGGTTACCTCTGGATCGGTACTGGAGAGGGTCTGGTCAGGTACGATGGGATAAACTTTATTACCTATACCCAATCTGATTCACTGGCTTCGGATTTTGTACATTCTCTTTTTATTGATAAAAATGGAATGTTATGGGTGGGTCATGGTAATGGCACCTTATCCTATTATCAGGATGGATTTCATAAGGTTATTCCTGAAGATAAAGCAACTAGTCCGATAAAAGATATTTGTCAGGATAGTGATGGAAATATTTGGGCTACGGTGCAGAATAATGGTGTTTTGAAAATTGCACCCGATAAGAAGGTTACCAGCTTTTTCGACCGGGATATTTTTGGTGCCAGACTGTATTATTCCATTGAAAGTATCGATCCCTTTCATTTATTGATGGGGACCTCTGATGGATTGTTTATTTTAACGGTTAATACAGAAGACAAGGCTGTTAATATGGAAGCTGTCAATAATGTTCCCCCTATTAATGTGAATGCTATTGTTAAGAGACGTTTGTTTGACGGAGAGTTTTGGATTGCCACTGAAGATGAAGGCTTTTATCTTTTTCAATACGATAAAAAAACAGCAAAACATTATGCTAACCGTGAATTGTGTATTCAATTTAATGTAGATGAAGAAAATATTCTGGATATATATGAGGAAAATGATGGTAGTCTGATGTTGGCTACCTGGGGTAAAGGGGTGATTAAACTTTTCTGGGACCCGGCTACTCAAACTTTTAATGAATCATTTAATTTTTCAACTGCAAATGGATTAAATCATGATTATATTAAAAACATACTCGCCGATAGAGAAAATAATTATTGGTTTGCTACCTATGGAGGAGGAGTGTCTGTATTATTAAACGATTATTTTATACACTACGATCTCGAGGATATCGGTTTTAAACAGAACAAAGCTATTTCGGTTTTTGAAAATGGAAATGCCTTATGGATTGGTTTGGAGAATGGACTGTTGAAGACAGATCCATTTTGTTTTGCGGACCATGAATTTTACGATTATGCCTTGGGCATTCCCAATGATAGAATAACCGGTTTTGAGTATGATGAGAATAATGTTTTATGGGTATCCTCACAAAACCATGGTTTGTATTACCGGAAACCTGATGCTTTGAGTTTTAAGAGATATAATTATACTAAAAGTATCATTGGAAATAAAATCAATGATATAGCTATATTAGAGGATCATATTTATCTGGCTACTTTAGGTGGTTTTTATATTGTCGATTTAAAAACAAACAAGATAGATACTCTTACAACTCGAAGAGGTTTGCCTCATAATAGTATTAATTTTGTTTATATAGATGATAAGAAACAGGTTTGGATTGGACCTAAATCCAGTGGAATTTGTCGTATCGATAGTGCAAATATTGAGGTTCATAAGTTATCACCATCTCCCATTAATGTTTCGGGGATGACTAAGGATTCAGAAGGTAATATCTGGTTGTCGACTGTGGGTAAGGGAGTTTTGGAGTATTTGCCGGATTCTTTGCATCCAATCAAAGCTATTGGAGTGATGGATGGCCTGTCAAAAAATTATTGTTACGATATTATCTGTGATAAAAATGATCGTTTATGGGTTTGTCATTGGCCGGGAATAAGCTCCATAGATTTAAAAACCATGCAAATTCGTAAATTTGGTTTTGATGATAAGATGGGTGGAGACTTTTATCGTCTTTGGGAAGATGTGGATCAAAATATATGGTTCGCTTCCAGTCATGGAGTTATTAAGTATTTTCCGGATAGGGATAAGAAAAATATGGTGCCACCCATGCTTAATTTTACTTCTATTGATATTTCGGGGAAAAAATATCCCATGAATAAAGCCATTCAATTGCCGTATCCTTACAGAAAAAAATATCAGTTTAAATTTGAGTTTACGGGTATTAGCTTTAAAGATCCGCTCGGTGTAACTTACCAGTATAGAATGGAAAAGGAAGGCGATGAAGATGAAAGTCGATGGGTGGATTTGGGATCAACAAATTTTAGAGAATATGAGTTCTTGCCTGATGGAAAGTATGTCTTAAAAATAAGAGCTTTTAATGCTGATGGCATTCCTAATTCTAATCCTTTGACAGTTAATATTGAAATAGATTCTCCGTTTTGGAAGAAGATATGGTTTTATCTGCTGAGTCTTGGTTTAGCTGTGTTTGCCATGTATTGGTTAATTAAATACCGCGAGAGAGCCTTGCGTCTGCAAAAAGAAGCCTTACAGCAGGAAGTTGCTTCTCAAACAGTGGTGTTGCGCAAGCAAAAAGCAGAAATTGAAAGGAAAAATCAGGATATCACCGCCAGTATCAATTATGCCAAAAGAATTCAGAGGTCTATTTTACCTCAGGTTGATACCCTCAGAGATACTTTTCCGGAGTCATTCATTTTCTTTGCTCCACGCGATATTGTGAGTGGTGATTTTTATTGGTTTAATAAAAGTAAGGAGCGCTTTACCATTTGTTGTGCCGACTGCACAGGTCACGGTGTGCCAGGAGCCTTTATGTCGATGATTGGCTCTACTTTATTAAATGATATTTACAAACATGAACATGTATCCACACCCGCAGATATGCTGGAAAGGCTGGATGCCGATATTCACATCTTATTGCAGAAAGATGGTAATAATCAAGCTAAGGATGGTATGGATATTTCTATTATACAGATTGATTTAAATACCGGTAAAGTTATTCTTGCTTCTGCTAAGCGTCCTGTTTATTTGTTTATCAATAATGAAATGACAATATATAATGGAACACGCCGTAGTATTGGTGATGATTTGGTGAAGAATGCCAGTTTTATAAATTATGAATATCAGTGCTCAAAAGGAGATAGTATTTACCTGTTTTCTGATGGCTATCCGGATCAGTTTGGTGGAGCCAGAGGTAAAAAATTCATGAAGGTGGGTGTGAAAAGATTGCTGGACGAAATTCATGATAAACCGATGACTAAACAAGGAGAGTTGGTTAGAGATAACTTTTTGAATTGGAAAGGAGATTTTGATCAAATAGATGATGTGTTATTTATGGGTATTAGATTGTAATCATTATAAGTAATTTTCCAAAAAAACCGGCTATTGTATTTCAGTAGCCGGTTTTTGTGTATGTATTTAATGCCCAATAGGTTATAGTTTTATTGTGTAATGAAACTATATTCAAACAAATATCTTGTATTTACTAGCTTAAATTCTACGAAGTAATGCTCTTGTTATAGTGTTACGAGGAGTGTTTGATTTTAGAGCATACGGGTGGATTAATCGCATCATTGCAGTGCTTAGTATGACCAATGTAGAATTCGTTATGGCTTGTTTGTCTAAATAATAGCACCTTAAAGGTATATGATCTTGTGATTTTAAGTTGCTATATGGCTAAAGTTTGTATTATGAAGGGTTTTAATAATTGGTATAGAGTGTAGAAATTGAATAGATTGGAAACTTATTTGTATTGTTTTGCGTAGTAGATTTGTAATAGTTATATAAAGTCAGGGTGTTGTAGTATGCTCTGTCTTTTTGTGGCTCCTTTTAGCAAAAAAAGTGAATTAGCCTTGTTGTCTTAATTTTTTAAGTGAATTGTATGGGTTGCATTAATGAAGATATACGGTTTGAATGGAACCAACAATTAGCCATGTTAAAAAAGTTGACAGATGCAAGGGTGGTTTTTTTGGTTCAGGAGAACTTACATATATTGGTTTCTACATTAAATGAAGACAAGGAGTTAAGTGCAGGCGTCATTTTAGAGGCGAATAAATTTTGTTTAGATCAGGTATTCCAGGAAGGAAAAGCGTTCAGTGATATGAAGAGGGGCTTGTTTATTTCAGCACCTGTTAGGCTTCAAAATGATACGGTATGGGGTGCTCTTGTTATTGTGAACAGAGAAAAGTTTGCTGATCTGGATCAAACGAAATCTTACCTTTTATCTTTTTGTAATATCATTGGCGATAAAATCAGATTAACAGATTATCAGACGAGCAATGGTGCTTTGGCTGGGCATGAATCTTCTGATACAGATTGCTCAAATAGGAATTCAGGTAATATTCGAATCTTGAACGACAAGCTTTTAGAAATATTATCAGCAACTAATACCATTCTTTCTATTAATGATGAAAATGGAAACGTCATTTTTCACAGTCATAATGATATCTCTACAATAAATAAAAAGTGTTTTGAATATTATCATGGGAGTACAGAGAACTGTGTCCGATGTCCAAGATCATCTGAAGATAAAAAGAAAACCAGTTTCCTATATGAAGAACAGGGGCGCACTATTCGCGTAGTTGCATTGCCCTATGAGGTAGCACCTAGCGTATGGCATGTAGCTGAGGTTAGAGTAGATGTTTCAGATTTTATTGCCCGGCAGAGTGAAATTGATGAACTCAAGGATAGATTCGATTTTAGTATGAATGCTGTTAATATTGCTTATTTTGAGTATTATCTGACCAATCGTCTGGTGCGATCTAATCATATTTTTGAAAATATTACAGGATTCAATTGTAACAATCAAATTATTGATTTAAGTTGGTTTAAGTCCCGTATACATAATAATGATTTACAACAGGTTGTTGAGGCTTATCAGAATGCAAAAGTATCGGAGGATAAGAATATTAAGGTGGAAGGCAGGGTGTTAAATGGCAATAACCAGTATATGTGGGTGCGCTTTTCTGGATTACTGCATATGGATGGGGAAAAGGTAGTCAAAGTATCCGGTGTTCTTATGGATATATCTGATACCAAAGATTTAATGTTAGCCTTATTGAACGAGAGAAATAAGAGTCTTAAGGCCAGTGAGGCAAAGTCTATGTTCTTGGCTAATATGTCGCACGAAATCAGAACCCCAATGAATGCCATCATTGGATTCTCAGAATTGTTAAGTAAAAAAATTAAAGATGAATCTTTAAAAGGCTTTTTAAACTCCATACGGTCGAGTGGGAATGTGTTACTTGATTTAATTAATGATTTATTAGATATGGAGAAGATTGAAGCGGGAAAAATGAACATCAGAAAGCAAAATACCCGCTTTAAAGTATTGCTTAAGGATATTGAGCAAACCTTCTCCTTGAAATTCAGAGAAAAGAATTTAGCTTTTAGTGTACAAACAAACGAAGATTTCCCTCAGGTGATATTTGTTGATTCTCTGAAAATAAAACAGGTGCTGCTTAACCTGATAAATAATGCTTTTAAGTTTACAAACGAAGGACAGGTTAGTGTGTTGTGTAGTTTTATTTTTGATGATACAGGACAGAAGGGTTCGCTAATTATCAGTGTTGAGGATACCGGTATTGGTATTCGCAAAGAAAAACAGGAGCTTATATTTGAACCATTTATACAAAACAGAGAATCTAATCAGAAGGAATATCAAGGCACAGGCCTAGGTTTGGCGATTGTACAAAAGTTGGTGCAGAAAATGGGCGGTGAAATAACCCTTGAAAGTAAACCGGGTGTTGGAAGTAAATTTATTATTCTTATTCATGATATTGAAGCAAAGAATGATGTTAATGCTGAGATTGAACAGGAATTGCAGAGTGAAGTGAGGTTTAGTAAAGAAAAATTAATGGTCATTGATAGTGTTGAAACTAACAGGGAAGTGTTGAGTGCCATGTGTGCCAATCTTAACCTGGTTTGTCAAACGCATGCCGGAGGTGAAGGATTAGCTAATGAGATAGCGAATTTTGATCCCCAGGTGATAATAATGGATATCAGAAAAGAAAAAAAGAATCAGTTTGAAACACTCAAATCAATAAGAAATATTCATCCAATAAATAAGATTCCTGTTATAGCGATTTCATCATCGAGTAATCCAACTGAATTGGAATTGGCTTATAGTAAGGGTTACGACGGGTTTATGTCAAAGCCTATACCGGAACAAAAGTTAATAACGGAATTGTCGAAATTTATTAAGCCTATCGATCATTCTGCGGAGAAGGATAAACATCATGTAATAGATCAAACCATTAGCTTGAGTGAGGATGATATACAAAAAATAAGACCCTATTTTAACGATGAATTTTTAGCACTCTGGAATGGGCTCAAGGATTTACTTTCATCTAAAAAACTTAAGGTTTTTGTAGCTGAACTGAACCATATCACGAAGGAGGTGGAATGGGATGAACTTCAGAATTTTGTGGGTGAAATGGAAACAGCGATTAAGTCTTTTGATTTTGAGTTGATACAAAAGCTTATCAAGAGATTTCAAGTGTTTGTGGATGTTATAAAATAGTTTTACGTTAAAAAAAATACATGGACTGCACCGTTTTAGTTGTTGATGACAATCCTAAGAATTTACAGGTAATAGCTGCTTTTCTCTCAGAAAGTGGGTATCAGGTTGAAGTGGCATTAAGTGGATATGATGCATTAAAGTGGGTAGAAGACCATACTTTTGATGCCATTTTGTTGGATGTAATGATGCCTGAAATGAACGGTTTTGAAACATGCCAGAAGATTAAGCAAAATCCCTCCTATGATAATACTCCCATTATTTTTTTAACGGCGAGGGATGATATGGAGAGTTTTACTAATGGTTTTGATGTGGGAGGTGTTGACTTTTTAACCAAGCCTTTTAATCAAAAGGAATTGTTGGTTAGGTTAAGTACTCATGTTGAGCTGAAGCGAGGTCGTGAGAAACTATTAGATATTAATAAGTTGTTAAATGGGGAGGTTGAAAGAAAAACAACGGAGTTGAGAGAATCTAATCAACAGTTGGCAATCGCTAATGAAAACTTAAAAATGCTCGATGTTGCCAAAAATAATTTTTTGAACTCAATCAGTCATGAATTAAGAACTTCCTTGAATGGGATTGTTGGTTCTATTGCTTTGTTGCAAATATTAACTTACGATAAGCATGTACAGGAAATTGTTTCATTGTTAGATTCCTCAGTAAATAACTTGGAGAAATATTCCTACGCCGCTTTGCTTATTTCAAACCTGCAGTTGAAAGGTGAGTCTCAACTGAAGTGTACGAATCTGGATTTATTAGCACTAATCAAAACTATTTTAAAGGATTTTACATCCAAGAGCCTTAAAAAGGGATTGAGTGTTAATCTTACAGCCGATTGTGAGGATGCTCTGGTTTATGTGGATAGCGAATTGATAAAGAGTGCTTTGATTGCTTTACTCGATATCTCTCTACAGTATACCAAAGTAGGATATATAACTATTCATATCTCCCAAAAGGATAGTGAGGTTTGTGTTGCTATTAGTGATTCTGGTGTCGTCTATGAGGGAAATGAGTTAAATCATGATTTTAAAGCGGTAAATAACGCGAATTATACCTCAATAAGAAACAATGCCATGGAATTATATTTGGCGCAAACAATAATCGTATTACATAATGGAAGTATTCATTACGATAATATTGAAAATCAACAGGGAACCATAACTCAATTTAGTTTGCCGGTTTTGGCTGTTAAGGAATGCGGAAAGGTGATGTAATCTTTAGTACTATTAAAGGTTCAGTGAAGAATAGAATATGTTATTGTATAGAGTTATGAATAAAAGGTACACATTTGTTTTAATATTATTATTTGCGTTTTTGCAATTTGTGCATCCTTATGCTCTTGGTAAAAAACGAATACTTTATATTAGTTCATATAATTCCAGTTTCCCAACGTATTTTTCACATATAGAGGGTATTAAAGATGTTTTGGGAGATAATGATTTTATCATTGATGTGGAATACTTAGATGGTAAACGCTTTGACAATGAGCTTGCTACCTACCTGTTGGATTTTATGCTGGACTATAAGATTGGTACTGGAATAAAATATGATTTAGTATTGGTAGCTGATGATTTGGCCTTTTCTTATGCGTTAGGACAAAAAGATAATCTTTTTAAGGATATACCTATTGTATTTTTTGGCATTAATGATGTGAAACAAGCTATTCTTCAGGATGAAGATCCGCAGGTTACAGGTGTAGTTGAAAATATTTCATGTGTAGAGACCTTTGAATTGATGCGCAAGCTATTCCCTGCTTCAGATAAATTATATGTTATTTCTGACAATACCATTTCCGGTATGGCCTCCTATGCCAATTTTAAGGATTGTGTTGGAAATAAACAGGATGTGGAAATTCATCATATTTCATTAAAGGACATGGATTTTTCATTATTCGAGAAAGAGCTCGAAAAGGTAAGCCCAGGTTGCCCTGTGTTGTTATTGTCGGCTTTAAAAGACAAGGATAATGAAGTGATGAGCTTCGATGAAAGTCTTGATTTGATTAACGAAAATCTCAAAGCTCCTCTTTTTCATCTGTGGTATCATGGTATTGACCATGGTGTTTTTGGAGGTAAGGTGGTGAATCATAAAGATCAGGCCCGGCGTGCCAGTCTGATGGCGAAAGAAATATTAGAGGGGGCAGCTTCTGTTAATTTTAAAGTGGTCAGTGATAATCCAAATCAATATATTTTCAACTATAATGAACTTAAAAGATTCCATATCAATAAGAGACGCTTGCCCGAAGGAAGTGAATTATATGGACTGCCAGATACTTTTTTCTTTAAATATAGGCAAGAAATTTATGTTGGGATTGTTTTTTTTATCTTTCAGTTTGTACTGATATTTTATTTGCTTTTTAGTATCAGAAAAAGAGTGGAGTATGAAAAGCAATTGAAAAAACAAATGGATGATTATCTCAAGTTAAATGAGGAGAATAAAAAAACAAATATCGAATTAAGAAATGCCAATGTTGATTTGACGGAAGCTGAATACCGACTAAAAATAAATATGTCGGAGCTGGCTCACAAAAAACAGGAACTTGAATTGAGTGAAGAACGTTTTAGGCTGGCTATTAGAAGTTCAAATGATGGTTTATGGGATTGGAATATAGAAACAAATGAACATTATTTTTCTCCCAGATGTAAGGAGATGCTTGGGTATACTGGAGACGAATTGCCTAACGAGCTGAATAGTTGGTATAATTTGATATATGTTGATGATCGTACAGAGGCCACTGGCACTATCAAGGATTTAGTGAGGGGGAGAATAGAGAAGTATGAAATAAGATTTAGAATGCTAAGGAAGTCGGGACGTATGGTGCATATCTTATCCCGCGGTTTAGCAATGAAAGGACCCGATGGCAAGGTGCGAAGAGTAATTGCAACTCACCTTGATTTAACTGAACGGGTGGAATATGAGGCACAACTTAAGGCCCAAGTTGATGAAAATCTTTCGCTGTATGAAGAGTATAAGATTATTGGTGAACAACTTAATAAAAAGAACAAAGACCTACTGAAGGTTGAGGAAGAGTTAAGGGTATATATAGCCGAATTAAATAGGAAAAATGTTGCCCTTGCAGAAAGTGAAGAAAAGTATAGGTTCTTATTTGATAACCTTTCCGAAGCATTTGTTTTATTCGAATTTGTGAAGGGAATCACTCAAGATCAAGATGACTTTATTATTAAAGAGGTTAATTCTCGTTTTCTTGAAACACACTCGTTGGAATATCAGTCGGTTATTAATAAGCCGGTAAGTGAATTATTCCCGGATAAAAAGGATCTCTGGCTAGAGAACTTTCGCGATGTGGCCTTGTTGGGAAATAGTGTAAAAATTATTGATTATAGTTTTAAGCTAGATAAATATTTCCAGGTCAATGCGTTTTCTCCCAAGAAAATGTTCTTTGCGGGTATTTTTAATGATATTACAGAAAGTGTTTATGCTAAAGAAGAACTGCTGGCAGAGAAAGAACGTAACGAGTATATACTTAAAGGAACCAATGCTGGAACCTGGGATCTAAATTTAATAACATCAGAACTGGTTATTAATGAAAAATGGGCGCAGTTAATCGGTTATCAGCTGGATGAGCTCGGATTGTTTAATGCCGATTTAGCCTTTTCTTATATACATCCTGAAGATGCAGATTACGTTAAAAAAGAAATGAAATACGCCATTGGTGATATAAATTATTATTTTGATGTAGAGTTTCGAATGAGGCATAAAGCCGGAAACTGGGTATGGATTCACTCCCGCGGTGATGTGGTTGAATTTGATACAGACGGGGAGGCAGTTCGTATGGCTGGTACGCATATTGATGTTACGGTTCAGCGAAAGGTGAAAATGTCGTTAATAGAGAGTGAGAAACGGTTTAAAACCATTTTCGATAAGAGTAAAACAGTGATGATGCTTATTGATCCTGTGACCAAAGAAATTGTGGATGCTAATGAAACTGCAGCTGGGTTTTATGGCTATGAGATTTCAGAATTAATTGGCATGAATATGCAGCGGATTAATATGATTAGTGGGCAAGAAATGAAAGAGGAAATGAGTAAGGCAATACAGGAACAGCGAAATTATTTTAAGTTTGTGCATAAGCTTAAAAATGGCGAAATACGTAATGTAGATGTCTATTCAAGCCCTATATTGGTTAATGATGAGAATATTTTACACTCTATAGTTATTGATACAACGCAGGCTGTGGAAGCAGAGTTTGCGAAGCAACAAGTGAATAGACGCTTTCTGGGTCTCGAAAAAATTGTTCATTATAAAGCTAATTCTATCAACGATTTATTGGATTTTACACTAAGGGAAATAATTAAGTTTACCCGTAGTGAATTGGGTGCTGTATATCATTTTGATGAGGATAATAGAATTTTTTATCTGAATAATTGGTCTGATTCAGTGCTTCTTTCGCATGACTTTAACGAGGAAAGTGTCAAGACGGATTGTTTAAGTATGGCAGCAAAATCAAAGAAGCCGGTTTTGATGAATGATACGGATGGTAAATATCCTTTTTGCAAGGAAGGAAGGGAAAGTACTGGTATCTTAAAATCCATTACTATTCCTATTGTTGCAGACGGTAAGGTAGTAGCTCTTTTTTGGCTTGCGAAGGAAAATGAGGCGTATTCAAAAATTCATGCAGAACAACTTAGGTTATTATTGGATACTACCTGGATTTTGGTAGAAAGGCAACGACTTCAAGACAGTAAGAAATAATGCCAATGTTCTAAGGTGAAGTTGTGTGTTATTAAGCCCGAATGAGGTATTAAAACCGTATCAAAAGAATAATAAATATAATCATTTAAGAAATTATTGAGATGAGGCATAGCTTGCTATGGTGAATTAAAACAAGGTAGCTGGCGATTTAATTGGCAGAAGTTTTAATTCGTAGTAGATGTTGTTAATGCATTTTTGGGTTTAAAGTAAGGCCATCTTATAAATGATAAAGATGTTTTTTATTTTGGTAGCCCTTTTTACAACAGAAAAGCCATCCCGAGGATTCGGGATGGCTTTTGTATTTAGGTGTAATAGTTTAATTATTACTCTGCGGCTTGAAGAAGTAATTCTAAGATTTCGCTGGCTGCTTTCGATACTGATGTTCCAGGACCAAAAATAGCAACGGCACCGGCCTCATATAAGAAATCGTAATCTTGTGCTGGGATTACACCTCCACAGATCACCATGATATCCTCACGGCCAAGTTTTTTCAATTCTGCAATGATTTGCGGAACTAAAGTCTTGTGACCGGCAGCTAGAGATGAAACTCCTACTACGTGAACATCATTCTCAACTGCTTGTTTTGCCGATTCTGCAGGAGTCTGGAATAATGGACCCATATCCACATCGAAACCTATATCGGCGTATCCTGTTGCAACAACTTTAGCACCACGGTCATGACCGTCCTGTCCCATTTTTGCAATCATAATACGAGGTTGACGACCTTCTTTCTCGGCGAATTTTTTAGCTAAATTACAAGCTTTTTCAAATTCTGCGTCTTTTCCAGCTTCGCTGGAATAAACTCCACTAATTGATCTGATCACAGCTTTATATCTTCCTACTATTTTTTCACAAGCATCAGAAATCTCACCTAATGAAGCGTTTTTCTTGGCAGCATCTACAGCTAACTCAAGTAAGTTGCCTTCGCCTGTTTCAACAGCTTTGGTGATAGCAGCTAGAGCAGCCTGACATTCTTCCTCATTACGCTCGGCTTTTAACTTATTTAAGCGATCGATTTGAGATAAACGTACTGCTGAGTTGTCGATATCTAAAATGTCGATAGGATCTTCTTTTTCCAAACGATATTTGTTGGTTCCCACGATAGTTTGTGTACCGGCATCTATTTTAGCTTGTGCACGTGCAGCAGCTTCTTCAATACGCATTTTAGGTACACCACTCTCAATAGCCTTAGCCATTCCACCAAGTTCTTCAACCTCTTCAATTAAAGCCCATGCTTTTTCAACCAAATCGTTAGTTAACGACTCAACATAGTAAGAACCGGCCCAAGGGTCAACAGACTTACAGATCTGTGTTTCGTCCTGAATATAAATCTGTGTATTACGAGCAATACGTGCAGAGAAGTCGGTAGGTAATGCAATAGCCTCATCCAATGCGTTTGTGTGTAACGACTGAGTGTGACCTAAAGCAGAAGCCATAGCTTCGATACAAGTACGACCAACATTGTTAAATGGGTCTTGCTCTGTTAACGACCAACCTGAAGTTTGTGAGTGCGTACGTAATTCCAATGATTTTGGGTTTTTAGGATTGAATTGTTTTACAATCTTAGCCCATAGCATACGTCCTGCACGCATTTTAGCAATCTCCATAAAGTGGTTCATTCCGATAGCCCAGAAGAACGATAAACGTGGAGCAAATGAATCGATATCCATACCGGCATTTACTCCGGCACGAAGGTACTCTAAACCATCAGCCAAGGTATAAGCTAGCTCGATATCTGCAGTTGCACCAGCTTCTTGCATATGGTACCCTGAGATAGAGATCGAATTAAACTTAGGCATGTTCTTAGATGTATACTCAAAGATATCAGCGATAATCTTCATCGAAAATTTAGGTGGGTAGATATAAGTGTTACGCACCATAAATTCTTTCAGGATATCGTTTTGAATAGTTCCTGATAATTGATCAAGAGTTGCTCCTTGTTCTAGTCCTGCAACAATGTAAAAGGCTAGTACAGGAAGTACAGCTCCGTTCATTGTCATAGATACCGACATTTTATCCAAAGGAATACCATCGAATAGAATGCGCATATCTTTGATAGAATCGATAGCCACACCTGCTTTACCTACGTCACCAACTACACGTTCATGATCTGAGTCGTAACCACGGTGAGTTGCTAAGTCAAAAGCTACAGAAAGACCTTTTTGACCTGCAGCAAGGTTTCTCTTGTAAAATGCGTTAGATTCTTCGGCAGTTGAGAACCCTGCATACTGACGAACAGTCCATGGACGCATAGCATACATCACAGAGTATGGTCCTCGCAAATATGGAGGTAGACCTGCTGAAAAGTTCAGGTGTTCAAAGCCTTCTAAGTCTTCTTTAGAGTATACACTCTTTACGGGGATACGTTCCGGAGTTACCCAGTCTTTTTTAATCCCATTCTTTTTCTCCCACTCTTTGGCATCTATTTGGCCACAAGGAGAGCTTTTTTTGAAATCTATATTTTTAAAATCTGGTCTTGCCATTTTTTCTGCTTATTAAGAAAAAGTATCAAGTATCAAGTATCAAGTATCAAGACTTGGATACTAATACCTTTTAATACTTAGACTTTAATGAATATAACATTCTTTGTATTTCCTTTATCTGAGCTTCTGTTTCAATTAAAACATTCTCAGAGATATATTCTAAATCAACACACAATAATAGCTGTGTTTCTAATTCGAAGCTAGAACCATAAGCTATATCAAGAAATCGGCAAAAATCTATATCAGTTCCTCTACCTGCACCTTCTGCAATGTTTGATGGAATTGAAACAGCTGCCCGTCTCATTTGGCTGGTAAGTCCAAAAGATTCATCTTTCGGAAGCTTGCTAGTGATCTGATAAGCAATCTTTCCAAGCTCTCTTTCTTTATGCCAAACTTTTAATTCCCTATGATTATGCATCTTGCAAATAAAGTCTTGATACTTGTGTCTTGATACTTGTGTCTTGTTATAAACCTAGCTCTTTACTAAATCCTTGCAGTGTTTCAAGAACGTTAGAACGAACATTGATAAAGTTAGTGATGCCTTGCTCTTTTAACTCATCCATGCATTTTGGTGCACCGGCAACAACAAAGATAGCTTCACCTTTGATGGCTTTAAATGCAGCAGGAGCAGCTTCTGTGTATTCTTCGTCAGAAGAACATAGAACGATAATGTCGGCACCGGCAGCTTTAGCAGCCTCAACACCAGCCTCAACAGTTTTAAATCCGTTGTTATCAATTATTTTATATCCCGCACAAGCAAAGAAATTTCCAGAGAACTGAGAACGCGCTAAACGCATATTCAGGTTTCCATAAGTAAGCATAAATACTTTTGGTGTCTTACCTGATTTCTCTGTAGTTAAGCGAAGTGCTTCAAACTCTTCGGCACCACGGAAGCGTACAATAGGTTCTATTACATTATCGCCCTGGCATGCATTTCTTCCCTTTTTATCAGGATCAGGGTTTATTGCTGCAGCAACAGATTCATTAAAATTAGGGTACTGGTTTGTTCCTAACAGATTTTCACGGCGAGTAGCGATTGCTTTTCTGCGTTTGTCAGCTGTTTCTTTAACGACAGCCTGAATAAATCCTTCTTTTAATGCAGCAAGATAACCGCCTTTGTTTTCTACTTCAACAAATAAAGCCCAGGCTTGCTCAGCAATACTGTTTGTTAGATTTTCAATATAGTAAGAGCCAGCAGAAGCATCTGTAATTCTATCGAAGTGAGCTTCTTCTTTTAATAGTAGCTGCTGGTTACGAGCAATTCTCTCGGAGAATTTGTCAGACTCTTTATAAATAGTATCAAATGGTTGAACAGTTAACGAGTCAGCACCTCCTAATGAAGCTGACATAGCTTCTGTTTGGGTACGAAGTAAATTTACATATGGATCGTAAATCGTTTTGTTCCATTGTGAAGTTTCACAGTGAATGGCCATTTTTGTAGGCTCTAGCCCAGCCGGATTATACGATTTAACTATAGTTGCCCAAAGCATACGAGCTGCTCTCAACTTGGCAATTTCCATAAAATAGTTACCTCCAACACCAAAGTTAAACTTTATGGTTGAAGCTACATCGTTAATTGAAACTCCTTTTTCGGTAAGCTTAGCCAGATACTCGTTACCCATTGAAAGGCCAAAAGCTAACTCTTGTACAATTGAAGAACCTGCATTGTTAAAAAGTTTTGCGTTAACACATATGGTTTTAAAGCCTGGTATGTGTTTGCCTGCTTCAACAATCTCTTTTGCATGTTCAAATAATTCGTCGTCAGATTTGCACGAGTTACCAGTACTTGTTAAGCATCCTAGAGTGTCAAAATTAACAGAACCTTTAACCTTTGAAAGGTCACGGTTTGTTTTCTTTAAATAGGCTACTAAAGCATCAATAAGCTTTTTGGTGCCATGAGAAGAAGTAAAGTTAATTTCAATTTCATCGGAGATGATGTTGTTTAACACCGCTTCAATTTCAGCATCGAAATTCTCTACTTTGCTGCAGAAGGTGAAACCTAATGATGTAATGCCTTTTGTTAAAACATCCAGCGCTTTTGCATTTGCTGTCTTAGCGTCAACTGCTTTAATGTCTTGACGAACATACCAGTTGTTGTCTTTTTTTGTTCCTCGTACGTAAGGGAACTCTCCAGGAAGACTATCAAGGTATTTAACCCCTTCAAGGTCTTCTGAACGATAAAAAGGACGAACGTTAAAACCTTCATTTGTTCTCCAAACCAGCTTTTTTTCAAAGTCGGCTCCTTTTAAATCCGCTGTGATTTTTTCCATCCACTGTTCGGTGGTAATTCCTGGAAAATCACTAAATAACGGCTTTTTAGTTTTATCTGCCATAATATAACTGTATAACTGTTTGTTTTTTCAGACCGCAAAATTAAGGCTTTTGGTTAATTAATTGAACTTATTTGGGCTCTTTATAACCTGTTATTTAGCATGATTATCAGAATGGTATCTTTATTGAAGAAATAATTCTTTAATAAATAGGGTGTAATAGAGTGATTGATAGAAAGATGGAAGGATATGCACGGGGCATAAGGTCTGGAGCTATGTGGTGATTAATATTTTTGAATGACGAAAATACCACCAAGTAATAGCAATATACCAATAATTTTACCGGCACTTATCTGTTGTACTGAAATACCAAAATAGCCAAAGTGGTCAATAATGGAGGCGGCAATTAGCTGGCCGGCAATGGATGCAGCCAAAACGGTGGTCACCCCAATTTTAGGGATAAAGAAAATAACAGAAGAAACAAACACAGCACCCATTATTCCTCCAATAAAAAGATAAACAGGAGCCGTTTTTACCTGTGTAAAATCAGGCAGTGCTGTTCTGAATATAAAATTAAGGGCTATTAATGCAATTGTGCCTACGGCAAAATTAACCAATGCACCTTGTAAAGGATGTTTCAGATAAGTAGTTAGTTGCGTGTTTATACTTCCTTGTACGGCCAAAATGCAACCTATGCCAAGTACTATAAAAGTGTATAGTAATTTCATAATTTCAATATTTATTGGAAAAGAGAACAAAATACATCATCATAGTAAATGATTGCTGGGATGATCGTTATTCGTTCTCGGATTAACAAGTATTGTTTACTTCGTGCTGCGAAGTTACAAATTGTTTTGTGTCAATAATATCATGGGTGGGGATAATATTTTTTCAGTTTAAAAATTAATTAATAATGCTTTAATCTGTATTTAATACTGATGCTAACAGTTTAATATATTTTCCATTCCTATTAGATATTAAAAGCTATGTGTACTTTAAATGATGTAAAAGAACGGTTTTGTCTTAGTTTTGAAAAATTATCCGCAGCGACAAGAATGCAGTCTGATAGTTTTTATTTGTCGGGTTTTGAGGTGATTTTTTTGAATCATAATCGGAGCTCTGCGTTAAAAACAGTATTGTCTTCGGTTGTTTCTTTCGATAATAAACTGTTAATACTTGAAAAGGAACAGGACAGTATAGGAATACCGTTTATGTGCAAGGAATTAGGCCTTGATTATTCATTGTATATGATCAATAAGGATGAAGATATGTGGAAGAATGTAGAAATATTATTCAGTACAAATAAGAGAATTTCTCATGTGCTTATTGAAATTGATAATGCGTATAATGCATTGTTCATGAATCAATTGGTATTGTTTTGTGAGCATATAAATGTTGAATTAATTGTATTGTTTAAGGGTTATGATGAAATGATGCTAAATAATTGTATGCTTAATAATGTATCTTACGTTATTCTTTCTGAATTGCAGGAAGATAATCAGTCATTTATAGTAGCCAAGAGGAGTAGTCTGGTGCAAACAGAGGGTGTTTCGGGTTTGTTTGCATATGATTTGCACAGGCATTGGCAACAATTGCTGAATAATCGAAAGTCGATAATACAACCTATGGCTGTTTAATTATCTATTTGTCTCATTCATTTTCATGTGTTATCATTTTATTTTTTAGCGAGGATCGTGTCATAAGCAAATGGTTGTAGGCTATTTTTTACAACTTGTATGTATTTGTTTGTGAATATTAAGGATTTATTGTGTATAACAGCTGCTTACAATAAATTAACGTACCATGGTAAATTCATATATTCTTAGTTTTTAATTTACAGAGAGTTCTTTTTGTGGTCATACATTTGTTTTCATCATAGTTGGAGAAATTATTATGAATGGAAAAAAAAAGAAAAGTCCTAAGGTGATCGAGGCAGTTGTTATTTCTGATTCTCATCTGGGAACACGCAGTAGTAAGGCAAAAGAATTGTTGTCATATTTAAAAACAGTTCAGCCACGTCATCTCTTGTTAAATGGCGATATTATTGATATCTGGCAGTTTTCAAAATCCTATTTCCCTAAATCTCACTTAAAAGTGGTTCGTCAAATCATAAAAATGATGGAACAGGGAACTCATGTACATTATATTGTAGGTAATCACGATGAGGTTCTGCGTCGTTTTGTGGGGCTGTCTGTGGGAAATATATCGGTGGTGAATAAGGTGGTGCTGGAGATTAATGGGAAGAAAAGCTGGGTGTTTCATGGAGATGCTTTTGATGTGGTGATGCATCATTCAAAATGGTTAGCTAAGTTGGGTGCAACAGGCTATGCAATGCTTACGGCTATCAATAAAATGGTAAATGGTTTTCTGGCCCTTTTTGGACAGCGGCGTATTTCTTTGTCGCGCGATATTAAAAGAATGGTAAAAACCAAGCGTAATAATGTAACTACTCGTTTTGAGCAAACGGTAGCAGATTTAGGTATTCAAAAAAAATATCAATATGCTATTTGTGGCCATATTCATTGGCCTGCCAATAAGACGATAGCTAATGATCATGGATCAGTTCGATATTTAAACTCAGGTGACTGGGTAGAGAATTTAACTGCTCTGGAATTTGAGAATGACGATTGGCATTTGGTATATTTTAATGCACATGAGTGTTTGTTCAATGATGAAGATGACCTGTTGGAATATAATGACCCTTTAGAGGGATCAGATAAGGTATTATTCAGAGCCATGTTTAAGGATGTGTTGAGCGATTAAATATCATAGGCCTTTAGTATTGTAGGTTTGTCTTTTGTAAGGGTGGGTTTAATAATAGATAGTTATGAAAATTTTATATGCCATACAAGGAACGGGAAATGGACATGTGGCTAGAGCTCTTGATGTTATTCCTGTATTAAAAAGACACGGTCATGTCGATATTGCATTAAGTGGCAATCAAAGCGATATTCAGCTACCGTGGAAAATAAAGTACCGCTTCCATGGAGCGGGTTTTATCTTTGGTAAGAGAGGTGGAGTGGATTTTTGGAAGACCATTAAAAATATTAATCTTCCTAATTTGATGTTTGAAATAATGAAGGTTCCTGTGCATGATTACGATTTGGTAATTAATGATTTTGAGCCTGTTGTGGCATGGGCCTGTAAAATAAAACTTAAATATTGTATAGGTGTGTCTCATCAGTCGGCCGTATTACATAAGGCTGCTCCGGAGCCTAAGGTTAGGTGTTTAATAGGGAAAGCTGTTTTAAAGTATTATGCTCCTGCTAAAATATATTATGGTTTTCACTTTAAAACATTGGGAAATAACTTTTTTACTCCTGTTATCCGTAAAGATATCAGAGCTGTGAGGCCTAGTGTGGCCAATCATTATACCGTATATTTGCCATCCTATTCAGATGATGCTATTGTTTCATTTCTTGAGAGATATGAAGAGGTAGATTGGGAGGTGTTTTCTAAGCATAACAAAAAACCATTTGTTCATAAAAACATAAAAATTAAACCCGTTGATAAGCAGGGGTTTGTGAAGAGTATGGTTTCTTCAATAGGCGTTTTGTGTAACGCAGGCTTTGAAACTCCGGCAGAAGCACTGTACCTGAAAAAAAAATTGTGTGTGTTGCCTATGAGCGGACAATATGAGCAACAGTGCAATGCAGCTATGCTCAAATCTATGGGAGTTCCTGTTTTTGAAACACTAAATGATATTGAAGAGTCTTCTTTTATACTGTGGTTAAGAAATAAAAAAATAGTGGATGTGTACTATCCAGATGATACCGATTGGATTATTTCGTCCATTGTAAACGCCCATGCAAATAAGGTGAGGAAACCTGTTTTAGCTTGATATCGATTTTTTAATGTGTATTGTGGGTTTAATGTTGACGCTAATATTGTGCTTGTCTGAGCGGTCTACAGATCGTGGTTGTAAGGAATCTAATTAGGGAAGTCTGTGGAATTTTGGGCTTGGAGAAGTTATGAGCCCTTTTCCAGAATTTCAAACTCTAGAAAAGGGGTATTGGCCTGAAGCACTATTATAATATATCGTCAATTTTTTCGACAGGTCTGCCTATGACAGCTTTATTTCCATTGATAATAATGGGTCTTTCAATAAGTTTTGGGTTTTCAGCCATAGCATGAACCAATTCTTCATCAGAGAAGTCTTTTCCTTTGATTTCCTTTTTATAATAATCCTCGTTTTTTCGGATTAATTCGATAGGTTTTATGCTCAGTTTCTTTAATAGCTGCCATAATTCCTCACTATTTAAAGGAGTATCCAGATACTTCACTATCATTGGCGTAATGCCTTTTGTTTCTTTTAAGTAGTCTAACCCTTGTCGGCTTTTTGAGCATCTTGGGTTGTGTAAATACATGATCATGGTTGTCTTTTTACGATGTTTAGTATTGAACAATGATGATTGATTAAATAACCAACTATACAATTCTGAAGCTATTTTTCTCCTGCGCCAAACTCCATTAAATAGGTTTTAATAAATTCGTCTATCTCCCCATCCATTACTGCCTGAACATTTGATGTTTCGGTACCGGTACGAAGATCTTTAACCATCTTATAGGGCTGAAAAACATAGGAGCGAATTTGTGAACCCCATTCTATCTTTTTTTTGTTGCTCTCTATTTTATTTTGTTCTTCCATTCGTCTGCGTAGCTCCATTTCGTAGAGTTGCGATTTTAACAGACGCAAGGCATTTTCTTTATTGCCCAGTTGCGAGCGAGACTCTGTGTTCTCAATAATAATACCAGTGGGGGCATGTCGCAGTCTTACGCCGGTTTCTACCTTGTTTACATTCTGTCCTCCGGCTCCGCCTGAACGAAAGGTGTCCCATGTAATATCTGAAGCATTAATATCTATTTCAATGGTATCGTCAATTAAGGGTGTAATAAAAACAGAGGTAAAAGAAGTCATTCTTTTATTGGCGGCATTAAAGGGTGAAAGACGAACCAAACGATGCACGCCGTTTTCGCTCTTTAAATATCCGTATGCAAAGTCTCCTTCAAACTGCAGTGTTACGGTTTTTATTCCAGCATCCTCACCAGGTTGATAGTTGACTTCCTTTACTTTGTACTTGTGTTTTTCGCCCCAGCGTATATACATGCGCATCAGCATTTCTGCCCAGTCCTGACTTTCTGTGCCGCCTGCACCCGCATTGATCTTTAATACGGCGCCCATTTTGTCTTCTTCACGACGAAGCATGTTTCTGAGCTCAAGGGCCTCTGTTTTTTGCAAGGCAATGGTGAATTGTTCATCAATGTCTTGTTGCGAGGCCTCACCCTCTTTCATAAACTCAAAAAGCACATTGATATCTTCAATAAGCGTTTCAATCTCTTGGTAATCACTTACCCAGGCCTTCAGTTCCCTTAGGCTTTTCATATGTAGTTCGGCCGCCTTGGCATCATCCCAAAAATTAGGATTCTGCGAACGCATTTCCTCTTCTTCTATTTCAATTATTTTGCGGTCGATGTCAAAGATACCTCCTTAACGCCAGCTGACGTCCTGCTAAATCTTTTAGCTGTTCAATAGTGGTCATAAATATTTATTTTCCGCAAATTTAGTTTTTTCTTAACGATTTTACCACCTTTTTAGTTATTGGCTGTTTCTTTTTGAGATTACCTTATTGCAATATCTTGACATATATTTTGTCGATTTAAAGTGCCCCAGCTGGCCTGCTGTATTCCAATCCTGACAACATTTATCTTTCATTCCCAGGTTGTAGTATGATAGTCCCCTGTTGAATAAGGCATGCGTGTCTTCGGGATTAATTTGAATGGCTTGGTCAAAATCAGAGATGGCCTCAATGTAATTTCCGGATTGAATTTTTAAGGTGCCACGTATGGAATAGGCTCCAGGAAGCATCTTATTCAAACTGATTGCCTTATCTATATCTTCCAGTGCGAGTTGTGAATTATTAAAATATTGTTTAAGCAAGCGGCTTCTTTCGTAATAACCAATGGCATAAAACGGTGTGCTTTCTATTGCTTTGTTAAAGCATTCCAAGGCTGTGTTGGTGTCTTTTCTCAGTTCTATGGCTAATAATCCAAAGTCAACTAAAGCAGGGGCGTAGGAGTCGTGTTGCTCTATTGCAGAGATGTATTTCGCAAAGGCTTTGTCTTTTTGCTGATTATTGACTAGGTCTTTCGCATCAAAGTAATCCATTAAAAAATGCTGGCCCACAAGTTCCTTCATCTTATCCTTATCGTTGCGCATACCAACGTAATTTTCGTATTGTCTGCGAGCCTCTGCCCTAAATATATAAGCTTCCGTATTGGTTTTATTATCGCGTAGTTCTAGTGTGAAATATTTAGCCGCTTCTACCCATTGTTTATTCATAAAGCATATTATCCCCAGGTGCATGTAAGGATCTAGGTCGGATCTAGGTATGTTAAAGACTGAATTTTTCCATGTGTCGTATGGGTGATTGATCCATAAGGAGTCATTCAATAGCTGTGTGCTCATAAAATAACGACTGTCGTTTTTTTCTGCATATCCACAGATGCCAATGAGTTCGCCTCGGTTGTTAATAACTGGGGCGCCAGAGGACTTATTTTCAAAATTAGCTTGAAGTATTACTAGTCTGTCAAGGTATGGTGCCTGGATGACTGCTGTGATGGCGGCTAAGGAAACGCCCTTTTCTGTTTCTTCAGGATCGCTCAGGACAAGTACCTCAGAATCGTTTCTTTCGGTATTTTGTGTGGGTACTATATACTCAAATTCTTTTTTCTTGGGATCAGTTGCCTTGAAAATGGTGAGATTGGCCATCTTGTGGGTTGATAAGATTCGTTCAATAGTATATTTTTTACCATTTCTTAAGGTGAGTATTAATGAATCGGCATTTAAAAAAATATTTGAAGGAGCTATGCCGATGCCATCAGGACTTATGAAAAAACCGGAACATGTGCAGTTGTGTATGCCTTGCGTATTATAGGAAGAGATAGAAAATACGGCTTTTTCGTATTGGTTTATTTTGTCAAAAATATTTTGTGCATCATTGTTTGCTGAAAGAAGCAGTAATAATGTAATGCTCGCATAAATACGAAAGGTCTTCATTTGGTGTAGTTCTTGGTTTAAACCAAAAATAATAAAAAGAAATGAATATCAAATAGTTGAGATCGGTGTTGTTAAATCGGACTTATGCATTGGAACATTGCAATGAGCATTCAAATGTGATGTTGGCCTGCTTATGATAGGATTGCTTAAAAAATAGAAAAGTATTATTAGTAATGGTTAAATACAGTGTGCTGAAGGAGTAAAAAAAACGGCTTAGAAAAAAATCTAAGCCGTTTTTTAATTTATTGCTATATTATTATCTCATCAGGAATGAGAATTTATGTCTGTTTTTAAGCGCAATGCCTGTTCCGCGGGCAACAGCATGCAATGGGTTTTCAGCAATATGAAATGGTATATTTATCTTATCGGTCAATCGTTTATCCAATCCTCTCAATAAAGCACCACCACCAGCTAAATAAATACCATTGTTTACAATGTCGGAATAAAGCTCTGGCGGAGTTTGTTCCAATGCACTAAGAATGGCAGTTTCAATTTTTGAGATAGACTTCTCCAGACAGTGAGAGATTTCCTGATACGAAACAGGAACTTCAATAGGGAGAGCGGTCATTTGGTTAGGTCCCTGAACAATATAATCAGCAGGAGGCTCTTCCAACTCAGGAAGTGCCGATCCTACACGGATCTTAATTTCCTCAGCGGTACGTTCACCTACTTTAATATTGTGTTGGCGACGCATATATTCCATGATGTCGGCAGTTAAATCATCACCGGCAATTCGAATAGATTTGTTGGTAACAATTCCTCCCAATGAAATAACAGCAATCTCAGTAGTACCACCACCTATGTCAACTACCATGTTACCCTGAGGAGCTTCCACATCAAGTCCAATACCCAGTGCAGCGGCCATAGGTTCGTAAATCATATATACCTCACGTCCGCCAGCATGTTCTCCTGAGTCACGCACAGCTCTTATTTCCACCTCTGTACTTCCTGAAGGAATACAAATAACAATAGTTAAGGAAGGGGTAAATAAACGGGAGTTTGTGTTAATCATTTTAATCATGCCCCTGATCATCTGTTCGGCAGCATTAAAGTCGGCAATCACACCATCTCGCAGGGGGCGAATG
>JBFHKL010000017.1:0-28245 GCA_041595375.1 Saccharicrinis sp. | reverse complement strand
GTTTAGTCTTATTACAAATAAGACTCCAAAAACTGTTTATTTCACCTACTCTTTTCTCACTGACTGAATCAAATTACTGATTGATCCATTTAAAATAATATATTTATAATCTAAAATTTAAACTTTACACCCAAATGGAAAAGCAAGCTCATCACGAACAAGAGAATTCTATTTTACTCTCACAAAAAGCGATCGGCTTTATTTATCAAGCTTCGCAATGGTCGAGATTTATAGCCATAGTTGGTTTTGTAAGCATTGGATTTATTGTCTTAGGAGGCTTATTTACCGGCATAGTGGTCTCTGTTATTTCTGACAATCTTGCCTCATTACCTTTTCCTCCATTTTTGATTAGCTTTATTTATTTATTCATTGCTCTTATTTTCTTTTTCCCGGTTTACTACCTATACAGCTTTTCATCAAAAGCTCATGCAGCCATCTCTACGCATAATGGAGTAAATATGGATGAAGCCTTTAAAAACCTTAAATCTCATTATAAATTCATTGGCATTTTTTTCATCATTACTCTTTGCCTGAATATTATTGGAATCATTATTACTTTTACAATGGGATCGATGTTTATGCAGAGTTTGATGCAGCATACAAATCATCTATAAATAAAAAACCGGGATAGATATCCCGGTTTTTTATTTTTCATGGAAACTTTGGAAACTGTCCAAAATCCGGATCTCGTTTTTCAAGAAAAGCATTTTTCCCTTCTTGAGCCTCTTCCATCAAATAGTACATCAAAGTGGCATCACCTGCCATCTCCATAATACCATGCTGACCATCGAGCTCAGCATTTAATCCACGCTTAATCATACGCAATGCCAAAGGACTACGCTTCATAATAGTACGACACCACTGTACGGTTGTCTCTTCCAAATCTTCCAAAGGCACCACTTTATTTACCATCCCCATATTCTCTGCTTCTTCGGCAGTATATTGCTCACATAGAAACCAAATCTCACGCGCTTTTTTTTGCCCCACCTGACGTGCCAGATAAGATGAACCAAAACCGGCATCAAAACTACCTACTTTAGGACCTGTCTGACCAAAGCGAGCATTATCCGAAGCAATAGTCAAATCACAAACCACATGCAATACATGTCCGCCACCAATAGCATAGCCATTAACCATGGCAATAACAGGCTTAGGTAATGAGCGTATTTTTTTATGTAAATCGAGAACATTTAAACGAGGAACACCATGCTCATCAATATATCCTCCTACTCCCTTTACCTTCTGATCACCTCCGGAACAAAAGGCTTTATCACCAATCCCGGTAAGCACTACCACATTAATATCCTGACGTTCACGACAAATTTCAAATGCCTCTAACATTTCCATATTCGTTTCCGGGCGAAAAGCATTATAAACCTCTGGTCTATTAATTGTTACCTTAGCAATCCCTTCAAAGAACTCGAACTTAATATCAGTGTATTCTTTAATCGTTTCCCAGTTATATTTACTCATATTTTTTATATTTTAATTTTCAAAAGCAGTTAATCTCTACTGGCCATAAACATTAAATTTATAGCCTAATTATTTTATATGTAAATCATATATGCTTTTTAATAAACAAATTAGCCTTTCTGTATGATAAAAACATAAAGATGGTCACATTTTTTATAATACGCCCAAACACTATGCTTTGGATTGCAAATATTTAAAATAGTTTCTCAATATCTCTCCATTCTTTTCTGCGGGAGTAAAAACCTCTAACAAGGTAGCTTGTTCATCTTTGCCCATCATTTCACTAAATGACAATTCCAGCTCATTTTCATTGGCACAGTCCATATACTTCAGTCCAAAAGCTTTGGCAATATATTTTGCCGATTGTTGATGTCTGGCTTCAAAAAACTCTTCCAACTCTTCTGTTTGCGAGGGACCTGGTATATATCTAAAAATACCTCCTCCTCCATTATTAATCAGCACAATTTTAAAATCTGGTTTCAGATATTTATTCCACAGCCCATTTGAATCGTAAAAAAATGACATATCTCCACTTACCAATATGGTTTTATTTTTGGATGCCCAGGCTGCTCCAACAGCGGTACTCACTGCTCCATCTATACCACTGGTTCCTCTGTTTGCGAAGGTATTTCCCTTTATTTCATCCTGAAAAAGCTGTGCATACCGAACAGGTGTACTGTTGGCCAATTGCAGATGTGTTGAAGCAGGAATATTCCGAAAAACAACCGACAATGCTTTTAAATCGCTCCATTCCACCGCATTAACATACTGATCATGTATACTTCTGCTTTGGCTAGTATGTTTCTCCCAATATTTTTTATATCCATACTCTGTATTGGAAATTTTTGACGTCATCTGGCTAAAGAAATCAACAGGTTTCATTTTAACTGCCAATGATAAATGCTGAAAAGTATCAATAACATCTGCATTCATTGAAATATGCCAGTGGGCTTTAGGCGGATGGTTACGTAAAAACGTTTTTATTTGCTTACTCACTATTTGCCCTCCAAATGAAATAAGTAATTCCGGTGCATAGCTCGATCCATTAGCAGGCTTTATACCGGACAGCTGCCTGTCAATGCACTCCACTAAACCGGCACCCTTTATATTGGAAGTAGTTTCGGAGAGAACAACAGTATTTGAATTTACCGACAATTGATTGATAGCTTCACTCAACTGTTTATTGGGTTGATGAACCCCGCAGATAATCATTACCGAGTGACATGCATTCCACTGACTAGCCAGCAAATTCAGCTGCTCCTCACTCAATACAAACTGAGGTTTCAACTCTGCAATAGCATGATAGGCAAATGACTCAGGTACTGATTTATTATACAATGGCTCCCGTAATGGAATATTAATATGGACAGGCCCACTTACAGGGTCCTGTGTTTTTATAAACGCTTCAGAAATTATACGATGTGCATACCACTGATCGTCAGCATCCTGAACTGACACAGGTAAATTTGCCTGATAACGTATAAAATTTTGATACAAATTAGCCTGAGGTATAGTTTGTCCATCTGCCTGGCCAATCCATTCTTCTGGCCGATCGGCCGTAAGTACCAATAAAGGTATCTCTTGATAATAAGCCTCGGCAATAGCAGGAGCATAATTTAAGGCTGCTGTTCCACTGGTACACAACAAGGCCACAGGACGCTTAAGCTGCTGCGCCATGCCCATGGCAAAAAAAGCAGCACTACGCTCATCGACAAGGGTAAAACAAGTGATCTCTGGTATCGCATTAAACGATAAAATAAGTGGTGCATTACGCGAGCCTGGTGATATAACTATCTCCTTTAGTCCATGAGCAACACATTGCTGAACCAGTATTTGTACAGATGCTTTATCCGATAATGCTTGAGGCATATTTTATATTTTTTTTAGTCCGAGCAGGATTCACCTGCTGCAATTTATACCTTTTTAAAACTAAAATGAACCCTATTAAATATCCGTTTAAAGTGAAACACAGCTAATACTACTTTTTGCAGTACCCCTATGCCTATAATACCTTTGAACGAGATGAATAGAGTGGTTAATTTTAAATAGATTTAAGGCTATTGTCAGTAACTAATTGACATAAATTTAATTTCATACTATATTATATAAGCACAAAGGACTTACGCACCACACATTTTTATTACATCCAACAGGGTTTGAGACTTTAATTCTGTTTCTTTCCATTCTTGTAGAGGGTCGGAAGCCAATGTAATTCCTCCTCCTAGATACAAATCTACCCCTTCATTCACAAATTTCAAACTACGGATATTCACAAATAATTCCATATTACCCTGATGCATACGACCTAAAAAGCCCGAATAAAAACTCCGCTGATGTTTCTCTGACTGCAGAATAATCTCCATGGCTTTCTGCTTAGGCAAACCGCACAATGCAGGGGTAGGATGTAAATCAAGGATAAAACTCCCCATTTTACCATTTAAAGTATCAAGGGTAAAATAATAGTGGGTTTTCAAATGCAACACTTTGCCCGCCTGTATTGTCAGAGGTCCTTGCACCTCGGGTGCACTTATATGGTATTTCTGCAATACCCCTGTAACAAAGTCTGTTACAATCTGCTGCTCATCCTTCTCCTTTTTCTTCCAGTCAGTTCCACCAGGCTCAGAAGTTCTGGTTCCGGCCAATGAAACGGTACTCGCTTTATCATTGTCAACTTTAAAGAACAATTCAGGACTAGCTCCTGCCCACAAGCCACTTTGAGGCGTATAGAACATAAAGGTATAAGCCTGAGGATATTTATCACTTAAATGATAATAAAATTTTTCTGCTATTGCTATTGAAAAATTCTCCACTCTTTTTATTCGCGAGAGAATAGCCTTCCTAAGCAAACCATTCTCTATCTCATGATAAAGCGAATTAAACTGCGCTACATACGACTCATAATCTGCATAAAAACTTTCCTTATTCAATACATTTTCCTGCCGAGGTATCTCCTTAATCTTTTCAAATACTTTTAAAGAGATCTGTTGTTTGACGACAAAATCCTCTTTTAAATAAACGGCATTTTCCTGCTCAAAAGAAAATGGTGCAATTAAATACCCCGTTCCATTTACCAGATTCGATAATTGCGCTGGATTGATCTCTTCCACAGACTTTGCAATTAACAAAACATCTTGGGTAGCACCAGGAAGCTTTGATATGGCAAACGGTATTTTATTCTGAATACAAAAATGTAGAACCTCTTTCTGACTAATTTCTCCCACAATTAAATTTTCGCTGCCCAATGGCAATTAGCTTTCAATTTCGTAATAAAGTGTATAATAGTTTAAGCCTTTTTGTTGGTCATATCCCCGCTCCACATAATCATGTCGTCCATGAATATACACATGAAAATTTTTATCCAGCTTAAGTATAGACTTAAACGTGCTTTTTTGTCCTTTTACAGCACTCTTAGAAATATCAAACTCTTCTCTTAAGGGAACACTACATTCTTCCTTAAAGTTTTCTTTATAATCCTTAAATGCCTCTATTACTTCTGGTTGCCCGATAACTTCATGTTCAAAATTAGCCTCATTAAAATTTTCTTTGGTATTAAAAAATTCCAATGATCTGTTTAGCATACTAATCTGATCGGATCGAGGCACTTCATGGTCTTTGTTATACACATTATCCACAAAACCTTTACACATCTCAAGGTAATTACGTGTAAAATAATAATTATCCTCACGAGGCTGCAGGCCTAAAAAATCATCGACCCAAAAACGGGCTTCGTTACCTTTATTAATATTATCTATGGAACAAACCTTATACCCTTCGCCCTGTTCTGTATTAAAAATCAAACAACCTTTATCAAGTTTTTTAATATTGATGCCTTCCTGAGCGCCCAACTCAAAATTCTGCTCTTTCAGGTATACCTTTAAAAAGGTTTCCTTGTTTTCCGATTTAAAGATTCCAATGGCATTTACCAACTCTCCATCAACCACTACATTATTAAACAGCGCCATATAAAATTCTCCTCCCCTGATTTTAGGATGGTTAGAATTTTCGTAGAGCCATTCAGCAACCTGAATGGTTGAGTTATAAAAATCACCCCCTCCTTCAAAAAGCTGTTTGGCAATAACATATACCAAATTCTTTTCTATATCCTCAGGATGAAAGAAATTGTAATAGGCATCTTCTTTAAAGGGTTTAAAGAAATAATTAAGCAGCACATCGCTCACCAATTCATCATCCTGCAATTGCATTGTGTTTTTCGAAAACTTCATGGGCGCAGCTTCTACTCTCGCCCCAACCTGGTGAACAACCATGTTTTCAATGGTTGCCTGTGAGAAATCAATCATCTTATCTTATTTTTTTCTAATCGGTCACATTCTTCGTATGCAAAAATCCACCTCAATCAATTAACTTGAATAAATGAGCCTACAAATATACATTAGAATGTTAATTTTTAGATATTGACTGCTTACTATTTACTTATTTCCGACAGAAAATCCTGAAATACTCAGACTCAACAAAAACTCATGACTGTTTTGGTTCAAATCAATTAACCTAGAATAACGATAACCTACTTCTAAAGGAAAAAGAAACCTAAGCACATTAACCTCTGCCCTAAACTCAGCCCCAAACGACTTATAATCATTAGATTCAGTTATGGTTTGTCCGGAGGATTTAAAGGTAAAATCTTCCCAACTTTTAGTATAGTCAAAAAATAAGTTGGTGGTAATGCGTTTTAAATACATCAAGCCAGGAACAGAAAAATCAGGATTCCAAAGCGGAAAAATATAATCTGTTTTAAGCGAATACAGCCTATCGTTGCTATAATTACTATATCCTCTGGCAAAATCAAAATAATTACCAAAACGATAATTCATTTCCACATCATTCTCCTCACTGGATTCATACTCCTCCCCATCCCACTTATACTGATATTCATTATCTATTCGCAGAGAATGGTGTTTCATTAATCCGGGAAAATATAAACGAGCCCAAAGTCCTGATATAGCACCAATATCAAGGGTTCCAAAAGGTGTACTCTGATACAAAACCTGCATTAACTGTCCCCAACGATAGGTAACATCTCGTTCTGATGTACGCATTAGGTGATAATAATATAAGGAATACTCCACACTGGCATAAGTATAGTCATCCACACTTATAACTGAAGATTCTCCTGTTGGAATCAAAACATTCTGAATCGATTCGTAATTTTCCTTTTCAATATCATAGCCTGTAAGATGATACAAATTAAAGTCAACCGCAGGTTTTAAATAATTATAGTATTTTCCTCTGGTCAGACTTAATGGTAAATAAAAGCCGGCTTCAATATCAGACTGATATTGTTTCGTATCGCAATACAATGAAAAAATCTCTGAATTGGAAGAGTAATATCCATCATAATTCACATCCTCATCGCCATATTTAACATCCAGCTCAAAAACAGGAAACCAGCCTTGATACTGAAAATTAAAATAATACTTCTCGTCGCTGTATTGAGGATCAGCATTATACCCAACGGAGCTTACGGCTGTTCCTAACAAATTTTGCGAGAGCGCCGAAACGCCAGTATTCACAGACTCATCGTTGATATTTACGAAAGCAGGAGCCCAGCTATGAAAATTAAAGAGATTCCACTTTGAATATTTTTTTACAGAATAATCCTCTACCTCATCTATATTTGAAAAATTCAGCTCCCCTTCTTCCTGTCTGGCAATTTTTTCATATAACTTAACCGAGGCATCCTCGACTTCTTCTACAGGAATATCCTTTAACTGGTCCCTTCCTGCTTTAACCAATTGATATCCATCGGCAGTATAATTACTGTAAATTAATGCTGCTGCCTCATCATCGTAAACAGCTCCTGTGGCACCATACTTTGATTGAGTAAGCTGTCTGACTTGCCGGCTCTGCTCATCAATACAGTATATTTCACTGGTCCCGCCATAGCCTGCTGTAAAATAAATCTCACCATCCTTACCCCACTTGGCCAACGAAATATCATCATATGTGGGGCCCATAATGCTAGTCCATTGCCCGGATGCCCTATCTAATATCACTATTTCCTTGCCGGATTCAGACAAGGAAATGCAAACAATTTTATCTCCTTCCGTATTCCAGCAAGGCGTAAACAAATAGTCATCGTTTCCGTATACATACCGCTGTAATTCTTCTCCTGAATGACGATCTAAAATCACAAGAGCATAAGTATTCTTTTTGTCGGCATACACCGCAGCAATTTGATTTCCCTGAGGACTCAAAGCCGGAGAAAAATAGCGTGATTTATGCGTCACTTTCTTTTTCTTTCTACTTTTAATATCATAACATTTAATAACAGAGTAAGCCCTATTATCCCACCTTAGGTCCGATTCTCTTTCTGCCCAACAAATTATTCCGTTGGCATATGAAAAAGGCTCATCGGAACGAGTACCTGGAACAAATAATGCTTGATGACTACCGTCATCCTTTACCTCCACAAATTGATCTACATCACCCGGACCGCTAAGCTGAGCCAATATCTTTCCGTCCTCGGTCAAAACTGGATAACAATAATTACTATAGTCTTCATCCTTAGAAGTAAGCGCTGTATATCCTGTTTTAGCCCCTTTATCATCCTGTTTTACCCAATCATTATGCAGGCCTGCAAAAATCTCGTAATAAAGCTGAATTTTATTGAGCCCGCTAACTGATTTTTGTCCTTTATTAAAAGCATTAATTGCCCAGCTATTTCGTCCTGTATTATATAAAGCCTGCTCCCATATATCTGTTCCGTACTTAGCTCTGGCTCCTGCCACCAACTGATAACCCATTTCATAATAATTAGGAACATAATCTTTATACGACCCAAAATAAGCTTTATCGTAGGAGTATATCCCTTTTTCCAATATCTGGGCCCTCATTCCTTGTTCAAACCATGGCGAACGCCCCCGACCCGATTGTGTTAAAGCTGTTTCCGTAGTTACAGCATCACCCTCCAAAAACCACATAGGTACATATAAACCTAAAACAGCACCCACAGCCTGCTCTCCTAAAATATAACTTAATATTTTAGTGAAACCATTATTTAACTTGTCAATCTGTACCACATGTCTGAACTCATGAATAGCCAGCTGTTGCAACCACTCCTGGGCATGCATGCTCTGATTTGGGGTAGGATATAATTCAATACGTTTGGGTGCCCAAGTAACAAAACCATTTGAATAAGTGGTTTCTGGATGTACAAGAACACTAATTTTTTTAGGCTGATGAGCTAATGAATAAGTACCATACTTATATACCTCCTCCAAAAGCTTTACCAAATGCTGCGCCTTCTCTTCATAATCCTGAGGAAAAACAACTTTAAAATTTTCAGTCTCTATCTTTTTCCATCTCAACGAAGCCGGATCGGCTCCTGAGGTGTAATATTGAGCATTTACGGCGCTTGTTAAAGCCAATAATAAATAACAAATAATAGATATAATTCGCATCGTATTCAGTTCAAAAAAAATTAAAGTAAAAGTTTATCATGCATACTTGTGCCAAACACCTATACTGCAATCCCTTTATATGTTCTATAATGGCATATCATATGCTCACACAATCAATTGAACACACTAACCAATAGTTAATCAACAATAATCAATAAGTCGTAAAAATAGCCTAAAATACCCAATTCTCATCCTATATTATACAAACTCAATATTTACCCATACCAGTCCTGCAATAATATCTTCAAAACAAAATTCATTTCATCAATTAATAACAATTTGTTCATCTTAAAAATGTATTTTTATAATGTAAAAAAAATTATTTGATAAAAAACGCGTCTAACTATTATGCAAAAAATTATCATTTATCAAGTATTAACACGCCTGTTTGGTAACAGATACACCAATAATCGAAAGGATGGATCCATTGACGAGAATGGTTGTGGCAAAATGAATGACTTTACGCCTCATGCCCTCAAGTCCATTAGAGAAATGGGAATTTCTCATATTTGGTACACCGGTATTATTGAACATGCTACCACTACCGACTACAGTAAATATAATATCACAAAGGACTTTCCTGAAGTGATCAAAGGAAAAGCCGGTTCTCCTTATGCCATCAAAGATTATTACGATGTATGTCCTGACCTTGCCGTGCAGGTTGAGAACAGAATGACAGAGTTTGAAGAACTGGTAAAAAGAACCCACGATGAAGATATGAAAGTTATTATTGATTTCATACCTAACCATCTAGCTCGTCACTATGTCTCCGATAACAAACCTAATGGGATAAAGGATTTTGGCCAGGATGATGATCAAAACCAACGCTTTGCCAACCACAATAATTTTTACTACCTGCCGGGAGAAACCTTCGACGGACCAGTTACAGCTCGTGAATCAGCTCACCTAATAGAATCTCCAGCTAAGGTAACCGGTAATGATTGTATCACTTCGAAACCGGGTATTAACGACTGGTACGAGACCGTAAAGCTAAACTACGGCATTGATATTTTTAATCAACGCAGCAAACATTTTGATCCCATACCCGATACCTGGCAAAAAATGCTAGATATCCTGCTCTTTTGGGCTGATAAAGAGGTAGATGGTTTCAGGTGTGACATGGCTGAGATGGTACCCGTAGAATTTTGGCATTGGGCCATCCCCAAAGTGAAAGAAATACATCCACATATTATTTTTATTGCAGAGGTATACCAACCTGATTTATACCGTCAATACATTACTTTTGGGGGATTTGATTTTCTCTACGACAAAGTGGGTATGTACGATACCCTTAAAGCCATTGTGCAGGGCCATGAACACCCCAAAGCAATTACTCGCGCATGGGAAGTATTGAATGGCATTCACCAACATATGCTATTTTTCCTGGAAAACCACGACGAACAACGAATTGCCTCTCCTTTCTTTGCCGGAGATGCAGCCAAAGCTATTCCCGCTATGATTATTTCAGGCACCCTTTATTCTAATCCTCTATTGGTGTATTTTGGTCAGGAGCTGGGTGAACCAGGTATGGATGAAGAAGGTTTTAGTGGACAAGATGGACGTACCACTATTTTTGATTACTGGGGAATTAAACGTTACCAGGAATGGTTTAATAACGGACTTTGCAATGGAGAAAAATTAAGTAAAGACACTGCTGAACTTAGAAACTGGCATAAAAAACTCCTGTGTATCCTGCAAACAAATGAAATCATAAAAATGGGTAAGTTCTATGACCTCATGTGGGCCAATGATAACAATCCTAATTTCGACAATAAAAAACTATATACCTTTTTACGGTATTATCAGCAAAAAACACTGATAGTTGTGGTCAATTTTTCCAATGAGGAAATAAAATGCAGAATAAAAATTCCAGCACATGCTTTCGTTACAATAGGTGTTGAAAGATCGAAATTTTTTAAGGGAAAGGATTTATTAAATAATAATAACAAAATCAGCTTCCCTCAGGAAGTGGCAAACACCAATGGATTTGGAGTTAAAATACCTCCTTATTCCGGTAGAATTTATTCATTTGAATAAAGAGCTTTATTTTATACTATATAAATTATACCTTTTTGAACATGACATGAGTCTGTTCAAATGTGGGTATAATACCGATAGCCTATTCCAAAGGATTTCGGAATAATAATGATTGAGCTTTTGCTGTGAAACGCAGATAAAGTTCATTTCAGTATTCAATAGGTATGAGATGCTTAGTGATAGATCATTCAGATTACTTCTGCATGATCAACTATTTTTATTGAATACTATATGGAAATAATGCGCTATGCGTATTTATATAGAAACAAAGGGGAACTAGGCTAGGTAGTCTATCTCTATACAGAGTGACGTTCCTCTTTTTTTACATCGGAGCTGTTCCTAATGGGCCTTTACCAAGTTGTATCACAGTAATTTCAGGAGGCATACCAATACGCGCAGGCATCCCTAAGAAACCTAAACCCCTATTCACATACAGGTACTGACTTTTATGCTGATATAAACCATCCCATCGATTAAACTTATATTTTGCAGGACTCCATTTAAATCCTTTCCAGTCAATACCAAATTGCATACCATGTGTATGACCAGCCAAAGTTAAATCAAATCTGGTTTTGTCAATTACCTCGGCGTCCCAATGATCCGGATCATGCGACAGTAACACCTGGAAGGGATAATTTTCAGTTCCCTGCATGGCCTTTTTTAAATCTCCGTACTGCGGAAAAGGATATTGACCCCAATTCTCAACGCCTGTTACAGCAATTTCTTCACCCTCTTTTTCTATGGATACAGATTGATCCCTTAATAATCTAAAACCAAATTTTTTATGAGCATCTACAATACCCTGAAAATTTTCTTGCTTATCTGCCGGGCTATCCCAATCGCTATAATCGCCATAATCATGATTACCTAAGATGGAAAATTTACCGTAACGAGCCTTTAAACGTGTAAATACTCTGTCCCAACCATAGGTTTCTTCCTTGAAATTATTAACTAGATCACCGGTAAAAAATATAACATCGGCCTGCTCTTCATTAATGATATCTATAATATCCTCCAGCTTATGGTAATTACTGGCAAAAGAACCCAGATGAATATCCGATATATGTATGATTTTAAACCCATCGAAAGACGATGGTAAATTAGGATAATTGATTCGCTGATGGCGGGTGAAAAATGCAAAACGTCCTTTGTGCATTCCAAACAATAAGGACACAAAAGGTGCTGTAGCTAATATAATTCCTACCTGACTTAAAAACTTTTTTCTACTGATTTTAGGATACCTTATGGTAGTTTGCTCTTTGGAGTATTTTTTATTTTTCCATGTTTCTATAATGGTAGCCAAAATCAGAAAAACAAAATAATAAAACAGGAAAAATAATTTTGGCAGATAAATTAACAAAAACAATGCGTTGGCTCCCATAAACCATTTGTAAAAATAGGGGGTCGAAGCTTCTCGTATATGCTGTGTAAGAAAATAATAGGATATAATCTCAATCGCAGGAATAATTGCAAATAAGAACAGCCCTAACCACTTTGTTAAGTTGGTTTTTGACTCCTTCATTTCTCTTCTCCAAACCCATATTCCCACTAAATCAACAACGCCAATAAAGAGAACTATAAATAAAAATCCAATAAAAGTAAGCTTCATATCCTCTTTAAAATTATCCCACCATGCACATTGTTACCCATGATCATGCTTTTTATTATACTGCAATGATACGTATTAAAAACCAAAATGGTTATTAATAAAGGTTAAAAGGACCACTCGTTTTATTAAAACCCTTTAAAAACCAAGCAGATAAACTACGGTCATATTACCTACTGCCCTATGCTACTTTAACAAGCAAAGTACTATTTAGTTCTACCTTCTCCAATCATCTCAAAAGATAGCTTATGGCTGCCATCCCTTATCTGGATGAAAAAGTGAGCGGTTCTGCAGTTTATACCATTTTGAAATTAAAATGAGACTTTTAAAATGTTGGTAGAAAGCCGATAGTCAGTTCCGTAGGATTTCGGAATAATAATGATTGAGCTTTTTCCTATGAAACGCAGATAAGGCTCATTTCATTATACAATTGGTATGATATTTCGATAACAAAAAACACAACTTCAAGGCTAAAATTTATTATAAGAAGATATGATAACAAAGGACAAAAAAATGCCAAGTTTAATACCTAAAATGGTAGATTTAGTGGCGATGGCATGTTCTATTATTTCAGTAGAAAATAAAAAGCGAATAGAAAACGGCCATTACAATAAAGGAGGAAGCACTTTACCAAAACAGCTTTAACCAGTAAAGTAAAAATCCCAATATGGGCTTGTATGAAAAATGCTTATTAAAACAACACCGTATTGAAAATAAAAACAAAGTGGTACGCTTCGAACAAAACTATTATTTAGTCCATCACGCCTGGTGATTAAAAATATCGCCAATCCCATCAAAGATGGCCGCCGCATTAAAAGCACGACTTAATGCAGCTATTGGACTACACAAATAAGATTTTCAGGCTTAAAAAAACGATTCAACCCTTGAGCTAAAAATCTGTTCCGTTTTTATAAAAAGACTTTCCTTTTAGCTCTATAATTTCCAAATCCTTAATCACCCCTTGATCAATCACAAAACGAATGGCAGTTCTTACAGCATGAAATCCACTCAATCCGGCAGCACCTGGATTGATATGTAAACAATCAATTTTTTTATCAAAGATGACCTTTAAAATATGCGAATGTCCTGCTACAAAAAGCTTAGGTGGATTTTCATAAATTTCCTTTCTTACTAATGCGTCATACTTACCTGGATATCCACCTATGTGAGTGATCCAAACATCCATGCCATCACAAACAAATCGTTCATGTTCATTTATCGTTCTTCGCAAAATAGCATCATCAATATTGCCATATACTGCTCGAGTTGGCTTCCATTCTTTCAGCTCATCCAACACTTTAATATCCCCTAAATCTCCGGCATGCCATATTTCATCCACATTTGAAAAAAATTCTTTCAGCTTAGGGTCTAAATAAGAGTGAGTATCAGAAAGTAATCCTATTCGTGTCATACTAGTTTTTATTTTGCCCGAAAATAACTTATTTTACACAAAAGACGAAAAGATAAAGCTACCTTAACATTTAAACTTTAAGCCAGATAAAAACCATAAAACTGGCATGGCCAGAGCAAATAATTGGACACACAACCTGTATTGCCCAAGCGTGAGGTGTATGCTTACAATTTAGGTGTTACATATGTCAAATAAAAATCAAATTATAAACATGAAAAAACTAATATTAGTACGCCACGCAAAAACAGAACAAATATACGATTATAGCCAATCTGATTTTGAACGTAAATTACTACCCAGAGGCCATAAAGATGCTAAACTTATAGCCAAAGAGCTTAAAGAAAAGCTTATAATCCCTGATTTATTTATCACCAGTAAAGCCAAAAGAGCACGTGAAACGGCTAATATTTTTGCAGAATGTTTAGGCTACAACAAAGATGATGTGCGAAAAGAACAGTTTATTTACGATGGATATACTACCGCAGACATGCTACAATATCTGGCACAATTTGATGATAAGTATGAGACCATCATTATTTTTGGACATAACCCTGACATAGCCAGCTTTACAGTAAATCTACTCTCTGATAATTTATGGCATTTTCCAACCAGCTGTACTACAGTTGTTCGTTTTAGTGTAGATAGCTGGAAAGATATTGAACCAAGAAAAGGTGAAGTTGCAGCCTATATGTACCCTAAGCAGTTTAAGTAAATATTGCGAGAGAAAGGAATTAGGAGATGGCAAAAAGGTAGAAACTATTTACCAATACTCAAAGCAATATAGCAAACTACCATTAACTAATTACACCAGAACCAATCAACTCATCATCTACATACCAAGCTGCAAACTGTCCTGCAGTGATTCCTCTTTGTGGTTGATCAAAAACCACATACATAGCATCTTTGCGTCGATGAATAATACCATCCTGTAAAGGTTGACGATAGCGGATACGGATCTTCAGACGCTTACTCTCTCCTACTTTCATAGTCAAATCAGGGCGAACCCAGTGCAACTCATCAGCTTTTACCTTAAGCACCTGACGAAATAAGCCGGGATGCTGCTTCCCCATCCCCACATAAATCTGGTTATATGAAATATTAGTTCCAATAATGAAGAGAGGTTCTGCAAAGCCTCCTATATTCAGCCCCTTACGTTGACCAATAGTATAAAAATGGGCACCTCCATGTTCTCCCACTTTTTTTCCATATTTAGGATGAAACATATAGGGCTGCGACAACTCTTCGAGAACTTCATCCGAAGGATCCTGATGTGCTTGTCGCCAATCACGTTGAAAAAGTTCAGAGTCCTCATCAATCATAAAAACCTTGCCTTTGATTGATTTTAGTTTTTGCTGCAGAAAAACAGGTAAATCTACCTTACCTACAAAGCAAATGCCTTGAGAGTCTTTTTTGTGGGCGGTAATTAAATTTAATTCGTTCGCAATTCTTCGAACCTCAGGCTTTACAATATCTCCGATAGGAAAGAGAGCCTTGGAAAGCTGTTCCTGTGATAGCTGACACAGAAAGTAACTCTGATCCTTATTATTGTCACTACCTGCCAATAAACGATGATATTCTTGACCATCCTTTACTATTGTTTCCTTGCGGCAATAATGCCCTGTTGCTACATAATCAGCCCCCAATTCAAAGGCCTTATCCATAAATACATCAAATTTAATCTCCCGATTACATAATACATCGGGATTAGGTGTTCGGCCTTTTTCGTATTCACTAAACATGTAGTCCACCACTCGGGCTCTATATTGCTCACTTAAATCAACAAAATGAAAAGGGATATCCAGTTTTTTAGCTACTGCCATGGCATCAAACTTATCATCCAACATAGGGCAATCAGCCTCCAGTACCCCGGTTGTATCATGCCAGTTTTTCATAAACAGACCTATAACTTCATAACCCTGTTCCTTTAAAACAAAGGCAGCTACACTTGAATCAACTCCTCCTGATAAACCTATGACAACTTTCTTTTTTTGCATTTTATCTCTCCAAAAAATTAAGCAACTAAAATTAGCGCACAAAGATACCATTTAATCCATAAAAATTATAGTCATGTAAGTGTTTATCAATGAAAGGATCAAGTTGACCTAAAAAAATAATTATTTCATTTGGTTCTTTTTAAAGAACTTTTAAAACAAACTAACCGTATACGCTCCAGCCAATCAGGCTTTTAAAATTCATCTAAACTAAAAACGTACTATCAATGAAAACTGTATTACTTGTACTTCTTGCCATCTCATTGCCTTTGTTTGCAAATGCCCAAAAAACATGGACTTCTAAAGACTCATCGGCTGTAGATAAGTTAAAAAGAAATGTATTATTGGCAGAAACAAAACTAAAAGCGGCACAAATAAAAGTAGACCTTGCCGACTCGCTTGTTCAGGTAGGCTCATCTCAAGTATCGGAGGGAAAAACAACACAAAAACAACTTAAAGCAGAAACAAAAAACATGGACAAGCAACATTCTGCTGAGCGTAAATCATTTGTAAAACTTTCTGGTTCAAAAAACCGCGATGAGGCTAAAGAAGCCAAAATTGAATTGAAAAAGATAGATACACAATATAAAACTGAAGCAAAAGATCTTGCGAATAAGGTAAAAGCAAATGACAAACTAATAACAACTGGACAACGCAACCTAGACAAAGGAAAAACCTATACCAAAACCTATGGCAAAACCTTAAAAGAAAACCAGTCTGCTTTCAATAATGCACAGGATGCATTGGATTATAAGTTAGATGAACTAAACCAGGTAGATGAACCTGAAAAAGAAAAGAAAAAAAAGAAATAATGACTTGTTCTTAGGCACAGAATAAAGAACAATTTTCTGGAGTTAATTTATAGTCCTCAGTCAATAATTTGTTTTTAACAAACTGCTAACTGAGGACCTATAATTTGATATCAAAGGCGAATATTTACGTTCGCACAACTGATAACTATTTTACACTACTACAGCTGATCACCTGCATTTTAGCCTTTTACCAACACAGCCTTAGCCTCATCATTTTTGGCTACTTTTTCCATAAATTCTACAAACTCATTGTATTTTTCTGTAGAATAAGTTCCTTTCCATATTTTCAATGAACGCTCGTAAACAATCTCATTTCCCTGCATCACAGTCTTACTCTGATATTCTCCAAACTCCGATTTTAAATAAACCGGCTCCGGTACTGCTTCCATTTTATATCCCTCAGGAATCTGATAAGCAATAGAATCATTTTCGCTAAAGGAACGTGACACTAACATGGGTGTTTTCCGATCACGAGAATAAGGAGGAATAAAGGATGATTTATTCATTGTATTTAAAGGGAAGAATAATCTATCTCCCATTTTACTTGCAAAACCAGGAATATACATAGTCAAGTCCTTCTCCAACCAAGGTTTACGCTCTTTATGGGGAGTAATTTGATAGTCGATCAAATCAAAATGAGGAATATCAATAGATTTAATGATTTTCTCCCTCCTATCTTTTTCGTCCATTACTATCAAATAATATTCTTTACCATAATTGGCACCTTTATAAACAGCATGAGTAATAGCTTGTGCCGAACCATCTTCCTGTATTTCAACCTTTCCATCTATAGACTGATTATTCTCTTCAATGGTAAACGAAGGGGTTTTTACTAGCTTTCCACCTTCCTCTGTAATCATCAATACATTTCTGTCATCAGTAAAATCACCCAAATAGCCACAGGGATTGTAAGAACTGGTACATTCCAACCAAACCGTATCCTGTTCAAGTGCCACGCAGGCAATCGCATGATTATAATAACTACGCACAAAATTCTCCTCTGAAAATCCTTTATAAGGACCTGCATGCACCAAGGTGTAGTAGGCATTAAAACCAAAGTTACGCAACAAACTCACCACATAATTCGATAATGCTTTACAATCACCATACGACAAACGATCAACCGTTTCTGCATCAAAAGGTTGCTGACCTCCTATACCCTCCTGAATACTAACATATCTGTTTTTTTCCTGAGAGTAGTGATAGATGGTAGATATTTTTTCATAATCGCTCATATCATCATTGAGCATTGCGGCTATTTTATCTATAGTTTCCTGAGGAACCTGATTTCTCCCCTCATTCAAGGTCTTGAAAAACTTCCCAAATGAACTCCAGCTTCTCTGATCACCATTATAATCACCCAATTCAAACTCATCCGCAGCGATATACACCGCTGGACCCCAGGTCTCATAATAGCCCGACAACACTTCATTTTGTGGCGCTTGGTAGTTTGATATTTCCCAATCAAATACTCTTTTATCGTCTAGCTCTGATTCCTTAACACCCTGCTCAAGATTATACTCTTTATAATGAAATTTAAAATCCAGAGGCGTAATTACCTTAAATTTAAAATCCTGAATAGCGGTATTATAGCCACTAAAAACATACCACCCATGCATATAAAAAGCAGAATTGTATTTTTGTTGATAGCTATATTCTACCGTGTAAGGGTATACTGAATATTTGGGATCAATACGTTTAACTCTACTATCCTCGTAAAGAGAAAAACCAGAAATAGCCGTCACATCAAATATCTCATTCTGAGGAATGCTTTTAACCTTCACCCCCTGCGCATCATAAACCGTGGCAGAAATATTAGAGATATTACTTAATTTATTATAATAAGCACTGAACAAGGCTTTATCTTTTCCACTTTCTTTCAGAACAGTGACGACATATTTCATGGTATACACAACCTTATCTTTTGATAAGACTTCCATCTCAGTATGATCTTCTCGAATAATAGCATCTGCTCCCTTGAGTAAATTCTCAGGAATAGAAGATACTGGATATTTAGGTGTTTTTTTTGCAAAAGCAATTGCAAAAACTGCAAGCAATAACAATAATAAATTATAACGAAGCTTCATCTTGATTCTTTTTAATAACTACCGGTTCTGCATGCTTATCAATAATCATGGCATATAATTGCTTCAAATAAGGATATTCTTGATAAGAAAAAACATCTTTATTGATTTGAATACTATACATAACGGTTAGCTTATTTCCGATAGTTGAATAATTAATTGTAACAGCTCCTGCTTTCTCAGGTAAAGCAAAACGAGCAGACTTGGGTAAAGTACTAAACTCATATCCTTCAGGAATAGCGATGGTAGACATAACTATTTTATTAATCTTATAAGCAAAGTCTACAGGAAATTTCCTATCTTCCAGCTTAAACGGATTATCTTTAACCTGTTCAAAAAGCAAAGGATTGAACATCACCATATCTCCCACTCTCTGAGCCACATTACTAATTTTAACATCATACTCTTCCTTTACCGGTTTGTAAATAGAATCTATATCAGTTAAATTAAAACCTTTCACTCTTAGTCCGGAATGCTCCATTTCAAAGTCCTGCACATACTCTTCATCACTGGCGTACTGACTGTAATCCTTTCTAAAATCGAAAGCTGCATATTCACTTTCTTCACATACCATAGTACCTTCAGCATCCAATTCTTCACTTAGTTTTAGATCATATACAACTACTTCTTTATCTATTTTATCTGTTTTTAAATCAACCCAGGCTCCGCTCTTCCTAGTAATCAAGCGACCTGATTTATTCAAGCATCTTTTGGGCAACATATCAGCAGGCATAAATTTCTCCGTAGCATCCAGCAGATAATCTTCATCCCCCAATTTCACATGAACGATCATATAATTTAGTTTTTCGAGACTTGGATAAAATGGATTAAGACGTCCATTTTCTCTGGTACTCATAGCTACTGGCGAACAATTAAAATCCAATTTTTGCAACAATAAATATAACATCATATTAATTTCACCCGCATTGCCTTTTTTATCTTTAAAAACCCCACCTAGGTTTGGCTCTGAAGCATATAACGACTCATACTTATTCCACTTTACAACTTTTATGGCCTCATAAGCTGCCACCATTTTTTCATATGGTTCATAAGGTTTCAGCTCAATTTCCTTTTTAATATCATTTAAAAATGCGCTGCCATTAGTAAGCGCTCCACCAAAATAAATGTGATCCTCTAAACGATCATTTACAGCCTCCCATGATGTGGTAAAGCTTTTGTAATATCCCGGAACATTAATCCTTAGTATATCAAATTCAAACTTAGTAACATAATTCTCTCTGGAATCCATATAAGGTTCACTTTTAAAGGCTGGCATATCTTTAGCAACCCATGTATTGGATCCTTTAGGCTCTAAAGTGCCAAAACCGCTAGATCTTTTCCTGAATTCAATTTCAGGAGCCTCCTCCAGCACCAATTCACAGTATTTAACGGGGATCTCACGTTGAAAGGTAAAATCTGCAGGCAAAAGAGTTTGACTGGTTTCAACATCATACACGCTACCTACTTTTACATTAGGAAGTGCAACCTGCATCCGGTAAACATCATCTGTAATTTTAAGCTTAAAAATAGATTCATTTTTAACCTTTTCACCAACCACATCCCCATTTTCTAAATTAAAGACCTTTGCTCTAACCTGCATACTTTCTTTTCCCGGAAAGGAGAATTCGGAAAGAGAAGTTCCTTCTTTTTTTAAAATTTTCACACGGGTTATAGTAGTGAATCTAAAATCATTGGCATTAAAATAACCATACTTACACAAAACAACAGCAACCGCACTGGTATCCGGTTCGTACACTGTCATCTTAAGCTCCTCTATATCAACCTTTCCAAATTTAATTGGTGCTTTAGCAGCACAAAACTGCAAGGTAATAAAGACACTTATCACCAGAGTAAAAATTCTCTTCATACGTATAAACATTAGGATAAAAAATTAATCTACTCAAATAAACAAAAAGTAAAACATTTTTACAAATTATTCAAATGATCATATTAACGTATTATTGTATATCACAATAACGCATTTTACCTTAACTATTAATTAACAGAATTTTAAATTTAGCAAATCACTTGCAAAACAAACATAATATTTAGTGAATATAGAAGTAGACAACTACTTTCAATGAAAGAAACTACATTAGGATAGGCACTCGTTTAGGATAGGCACTCGTTACAAACTAAACAGAAATACAAAAAACAAAGCCAAAGAGTCTTCTAAGTACTCTTAAGGTAAAGGAATGTTACTGTTTTTGATAAACTTTAATGTAATCCACCCACATTTTTGCAGGCAAAGGAGCTGACAAATTTTTCGGTTCGTATATGGCTGGAAATTGTCCCCCAACGGCTAAATTCAGAATCACATACATAGAATAATCACGAAACTCTTCTGCATCTACACCTTCAACATTCATGCTAAAATAAGGTACCTCACTATGATCAAGGAACATACTAATATGTATTGAATCCCATACCAGGGTGTAGGTATGGTAACCTTTATGAAGAAAAGCCGGAGCAACTGAGCTAGTTCCATGGCCTGCATAACCATTTTCATGCTCCCAGTGAAGCGCACCTCCAAACATTAAGTTTTGCTGCTGATTATTAATTCCTTCAGCATGACCTGCTTCCATAATATCTATTTCGCCACATGCAGGCCATAATAAACAAGTATCACCCAAGAGCCAAAATGCAGGCCATAAGCCATTGGCTAAATCCGGCAGTTTTATGCGGGCTTCAATTTTACCATATTTAAACCGATATTTTCCTTTTGTATCCACCCTTCCTGAGGTAAAAGAATACCCCTTATATCTTTCCTTTTTTGCAGTAAGAATCAAACAATTATTCCCTATTCCATCATCCCCTACCTTAACATTATCGTAGGCATAATGCTGTAACTCCCGATTTGCTTCTATATTCCAAACGCCCTCATTTTGCTCTACATTCCATACGGTGGAATCTAATGATGTTCCGTTAAAATTTTCTTCCCAAACTAACTTATACTCCTGGCCCCACATCAAAAATGAGCATCCACAAACAACCATTACCAACAAAACTTTCTTCATATGTATCATTGTATAACTCAATAAATTTAGGCTTTTAATGTAATTTTTTTACAACAGTTGAAGAGCAAAGATTAACAACAGCTACATCATATTCATTTCTGTTTAGTATAGCTATAACCACAAATAAAAAAAGAGGGGAAAGTCCCCTCTTTCGCTTATATATTATTTTTTAATAATTTTCATTGTTGTTCCATTTACAGAAACAAAATACACACCCTGAGAAAGATCTGTTACAGAAACAATACCTCCGCTCAACGCCACTCTCTTAACTAAAGTTCCAGTCACGCTATATATCTGAACAATTTCTCCATCATCTACGCCCTCAATGTTTAATATATCAGACGCTGGATTAGGATAAACTTCCACTTCACTTTCCTTAGTTTCTCCAACAGAAGTCGAAACATCTTTCCAAAAGTATAGATTATCAATCCAAATAGTACCATTTCCTGTTATTTTAAACTGATAAACATCGCTTAGGTCAACAGCATCGTAAGTAGAAAGTGGAATATCTGTACCCACCCACTCTTCAAGTGAAATTGTTAAGGCATAGGATGTTTCACCATCAGCACCAATGAGGTAGATATTTAAATCTTCAGAATTAGCGGTCCAGAAATCAATGTGTAAATAATCGTAATCTGATACATCTTGATTGGTAAATTGTGTTCCCTGATAACCTAACGATGAGTACAGAAGCACATTATCATCCCCTATCGTTTCGTACGATACAGCTGTTGACTGTCCCCAATTTGGATTAAAATCAGTATCTGCTACATCGGTATATGCATCACTATAAATAGAAATTACATTAGTCTCATCCTGAGATGGAGTGTCGGCAGCTACAGTAGGTTCAGCCAGATCAACTACCTCACCATCGGCTATTTGAATATCATCAAAATAAATAATGGTTTCTTCAGTTCTATCTGTTCCATCTACATAATCGGAGATGAAATCCGGAATAATTACAAACTGACTAAATTTTTGTCCCTCTAAGGAAGAAAAATCAAAGGTAATCTCCTCCCATCCATCAGTTATGGTATTAGCAACTAATAGCTCAGTTGCAGTTCCTGTTCCTCCTTCTACCTTAAAACCTATATTACTAATCACCGTTTTATATACCTTAATGGTTATGGTTGAGTTAGATTCATCAAAGGTAAACTCTCCGTCATCATCCGTATAACATAATGCCCAGTTATTTCCAGTTTCCCTAGCAGTAAATTTAGCTACCGTTACAGAAGAGTTTACATCATCACTCAATGGGTTGCTTACAAATTCAACAGCCGGATTATCATCATTCTCAGCCACTGACCATCCCCATTCTGCGCCAACTCCATCAGGCTCAAAATCTATAGTATGCAAGCTTTGTGCTTTTACAACAAATGCAACAAGTGTTAAAAAGAATAGCGTAAATAATTTTTTCATGTTTCTTTGTTTTTAGTAATGTTTAAATAATGATTAACAATCTTAATTTTTGTTAATGTAAAAGTGAATGAAATACCAAAGACAAGCTATTTTTACACTACACTTTCACTTACTTCATACCTCACTACTACTACGTTTTTTAAACACAAAAAACCATAACTCACTATTTAACAAGTCATTAAAACATGATCACGATATTATATTCAACTATCTATTTTGTATAGATCAATCATTTTATTTCCTAAGTAACAACCACTCTGTTAAATGAACAGATGCATCCAGACGCATCCGTTTTCGTACCCTGTATCGCGCATTTTCAACTCCGCGCACGGTCATATTTAACAAATTGGCAATCTCTTTACTGGTAAGATTCATTTTAAGGTAAGCACATATCTTCAAATCCTTTGAGGTTAACTCAGGATAATCACCCTTTAACTTTTTAATAAAATCATCATGTGCCTGATCAAAGCGAAATTCAAAATCATCCCAATTATCATCATCCAGTTCTTTATTTATAAACTCTAATACATCAGAAAGCTTTTTCGACACCCGATCAGAAGCCACTCCTCTAACACCAGAAACTTTTTCTTTAAGCTCTGTAAGTTTTTCGTTCTTATAAATCACTTTCATGGCCAGTCCTGATAATTCCTGATCCTTCATCTTCAGCTCCTTCTGAAGCTTCTCTTCGTGATAATGAGCATGCTCCAACTCTCTTAAACTCACTTGTTCTTTGATATATCTATCCTTTTCTCTTTGAGCCTTTATATTTTTCACTTTCAAAAAGAGCAAGAACAATAGTACTATGACGAGCAGATATAAAAAATAAGCCATTTTTGTTCGATGCAACGGAGGCAATACTACAAATTTAAAAATAGCCTCATCACTTACAGCATTATAGCCATTCATGGCCTTCACGCGGAATAAATATTCCCCCTCATGTAAATTCGTATAATCTTTATATTGCTCTGATTTCCAATCCGACCAATCACTATCAAACCCTTGAAGAAAATACTTGTATTTTACCTCCTTTGCATTCTCATAGAAACCCGATGAAAAAGAAAACTGGAGGCTGTTTTTATTAAAAGGAAACACATAACTATCCGAGACTAAAGTATCACATAAATACTCATAACGATCGCTATATATCCCCTGATTATCCTGCAAACAAAGTACATTTCTTAATAAGATATGAGATTTATGTGCATGTAAATCATTTTTACTCGGATCATACAATACGACTCCATTTTTTGTTCCAATAAGGGTATATTTTTGGTCTAAAAAGAAAAAATTCTCAAATCCAGGAATATACAAATCATTTAATATCACAAAAGGATTTTTTTCCACAGAGAGACTTCCGTCTGCGTGTTTGTTGATAATACCTGATTCTTCACCCGCCACAAACCAAACATTTCCATTTACATCTTCCTGCAACTTTCTTCCCTGCCCGTTTCCTACCAAATCGTTAAGTTCGTCATGAATTAACATACTGTCATTAGCAGCATCATACCTATAAAATCCTGCTTGGGTACCAAATACAACTTCACCCCATATTTTAAATACACTATTGTAAATATCAGAGGGCAACCCTTTTTCTCGATTATAAAATGATAAAGTTTTTACTTTAGATAGATCATCACTTAAGCTCAAACGATAGATACCCTTATAGCCATGAGCCACCCAGATATTCCCCTCATTGTCTGTTTCTATCACCCGACTCGACTCATCAAAGCCTTCAATTTTGTTTACATATACATATTTACTCCCTACTTTTTTAAACAATACCAATCCATTATAAGTCCCACCAAGTAGGTATGTTGGATGATCCGGTAATTTCAAAACTTTCCAGGCTCCATTTTCATTATACAAGGGAAAGAATTTACCATTTCTAATGGCACTAAAACCCTTTGCATGAGAGACGATTAATTCATTATCCACCTTATTCAGATTCCAATTTACATCAGAGGATCCTTTCACTTGAGCAAATACCATAGGATCAGTAGAAATCTTATTCATCTGTTTTGAATCAACCTGAAAGATACCATTATGGGTAGCAAAGAAGAGTTTATCTTGATCCGAAGCGACAGAATAAACACCAAGAGGTTCTTCCGGATCCAGAACTATTGCTGACAAGGGCGAGGCCAGCTCGATAAAATCGATTCCTTTTTTATTGGCAACCCATAAATTGTCGTTACGATCGGAAAATAAATGACGTATCTCGTTATTCTGGATGCCACATTGCTTAGAGAGATGCATTATCATTTCCCCATTCGGATTAAAAAGACAAATCCCCTGATTAATCGTTCCAACCACATAGCTACCATCTTTCCGCACATGAGCATCTGTAATTTTAGCGGCTTCAAAATCAAAGTGAGGTTTAATTCTATATGGCTTTAAAGTATCATCCTTCCAAACAAATAATCCGTGCAAATGCGTTCCTAACAAAAGTGCATGATCCTGATATGGCAAAATAAAACGGATTTCCATACGCTTAAACTGCTCCTGTCGAGGAAGAAGCATTAACTCATTATCAGTTAACTCAAACAATCCTACTTCATCCTGCACTAAAAGTTTGTTGTATACTTTAAATACTCCTTTAATTTTATTTCCCGTATGAATGACTTTTACCTCATCATTTTCATAAATAAAAAGAGCTTTCCAACTGTGAAAAATAACCTTTTCTCCTTGTATAACAACCTTCCATACATCTGCAAAATCCTTATATTCCTCAGGAACCTTATCTAAAAGAGAAATAAAATGTAAGCCATAAGTTTCCGAATAACCAACATAACCAAAATCACCCTGAGCTCCGGCATAAAGTCTACCTTTGCAATCAAGGGCTAATGACCTAATATTAGACCTATTTGAGGGCACCTGAATAATTTCCCAATGGCTACCATCAAATTCCAATATACCATATTCATTGGCAATATATATAATTCCTCTTTGATCCTGTACAATGTCCCAGTTATTATTGGAAACCTCATAATCCTTATCAGAATATTGAACGATAAAAGGAACACCTCTTGTTATATCGTTTGCTATTGCGCTAAAATGACAGGCAATAAACAGAAAAAACAGGATCAAATAATGCATACAATAAGATTGTTTTGAAAAAGCGAGATTTTCTTTAGAGTATTTCAATAAAACTAAGGTAGTCATTCAATCTAATAAATTGACACAAGACTTATTAAACATGAAAAAGGCCTTTGCTTGGGGAAACATTGGCCTTTTCATTCTCAACTAACACAACACACAACATTCATTTGTTTTTACACACAACATTAACAAATGAATTACAAATATTTTAATCACAATTTAAAGAGAAATTGATCAAAATGCAATACTATTGTCTAAAAAATTCACTTCAAATATATTATTTTTGTCTTCTGAGTAAGAATTTTATTGACCAACAGCTTAAATTTGTAGATATAAATCCGATCAACAAAACAAACTAATCTTCATGAGACATGAAGCCTTGTTTTTCCAAAACACTTAATAACACCTTACTAAAAGTTATATTATCTTGTTTTTTATATCTTACATCAGTAAACACCTGCGCAAGGGTTTCTTTCCCATTCTCCTTTATAAAACCAATGTTCTCAGGTATTTGTTCTTTAAATGCGTATAATTGTTTGATCTCTTCATCTGAATAATCAGTATAAACTTCATGATGCACCACCCCATCCAGAGACAAACGATCCGATTTTTGAGGGGTATCTGCAGGATATCCAAGCGTAACCGTGGTTACAGGAACAACTCCTTTGGGAAGATTCAAGGTCTCGATAATTTTATCGGCTGTATATATGGTAGTACCCAGATAACAGATTCCCAAACCTTTGCTTTCAGCTGCCAAACATACATTTTGCGCAACTAACAGAGCATCAATGGCGCCAGTAACAAAGGATAAGAAATTATCGTAACCCGGAGTGGCCTTGCTTAATTTACACCATTTATTAAATCGGTTATAGTCGGCACAAAAAGTTAATACTACAGATGCATTTTTAATCATAGGCTGATTAAAATGTAACGGACTAAGTTTTTCCTTATTTACTTCATCTCTGGTAACCACAACACTATACACCTGCATATTTCCAGTAGTAGAAGCCCTAGTACCTGCAGTTAATATTTCATTTAACAGAGAATCATCAATCTGTTGATCAGTATAATTTCGAATACTTCTGTGATTTAATATTGTTTCTATCATCTTATTTTTATTTACAAATATATCATAGTCCTATAAAACTAAGGCAAGAATTAACCAAGAACTGTATACCGCAGCATACACAAACAGCCTTACGTACTCTTTTTGTGTTAGATATAAAAATAGGCTAATCGTCTATTAATTAACTAAAAGAGACATATAAGGTCATCGCTGAGAGAGATGATGAATGATTCATAAAATAGCATAGAACAAAAAACTCAAGTGAATTATCCTATTTAAATTACGCCAAAAGGCTATCTCAAAAAATTTGAAATAGCCTTTTACATTATCACCAACAAAATATCAAGCAGAAACAATAACTTATATTATTTCTAACTTTTTTAATTCTTCAATTAACTTTTGTTTATTTTCTTTTTCCATTGAACAAAGGGGGCCGCGAAAAATTTCTTTCATCATCCCCATCTCTGCCAAAGCTGTTTTTACAGGAATTGGATTAGATTCAATAAAACACAAGTCCATTAGCTTTTGATATTTATAAAACAACTGACGAGTGACTTCAATATTACCACTTAAAGAGGCATCCATTAGACGTTTAAAATCAAGCGGAATTATATTGGCTAAGACAGAGATACAACCATCTGCTCCTAACAAATTAGCCGATGCAGATAAAAAGTCATCCCCACTGTACACCAAAAAATCTTCGGGTGCTCCTGCAATAATTTCAGTAAAGTAGGATAGCACTCCGGCAGCCTCTTTTACGGCTACAATATTATCAAAATCATTGGCTAAGCTAATAACCGTTTCAGGTGTTAGAC